>CAZAHZ010000158.1:0-7945 GCA_964485055.1 uncultured Candidatus Cloacimonadota bacterium | reverse complement strand
CAGCAGATTGAGAGTTCCGGTAATATTATTATGGTAATACAGGAGAGGTTTTTCCACAGATTCGCCAACAGCTTTAAGTCCGGCGAAATGAATAACTGCATCGTAGTGGTTTTGGGCAAAGATATTATCAAGAGCAGTTTTATTGAGCAGGTCTTCCTGGAAGAAAATGATTTTTTTACCTGATAATTCTTCCAGACGGATCAGAGCTTCCTTCTTACTGTTGATCAGATTATCGATAACAGCGACCTGATAGCCAGCCTGGAGAAATTCCAGAGCTGTGTGGCTGCCGATATACCCGGCTCCTCCGGTGATAAGAATATTCATTATCCTTCCTGTAATTCAAAAGCAGTGTGAATAATATTCAGTGCTTTAATTTCGTCTTCCTGACGAATAAGACATGAGATAGTGGAATATGAGTCTGTTGCCATGTCAATCCAAATATTATCCGATTCCAGATTTAAGCTGAGTTTTGCCATAACTCCCGGCTGCCCGGTCATGCCAGAGCCAGTGACGGTTATCTTGCAAAACCCGTTTTGCAGTTTATAGTTAAAAGAGATTTTTTTCAGGAGTTTATCTGCCATATCTTTTTTGGCGTCATCAATAACGAAAGAGACGTGAGATTGGTTAACGGTTATAAAATCTACACTGATAGCAGAATCGGCAAAAGCAGAAAAGATATCGCTCAATCTGGAATTACGGGAGGAATTAATCGAGATCAAAGTGAGGTTATTTTTGGAAGTAACTGCAATGACGGGACGAATTTGCTGGCAGGGTTGAATACAGGTGCCAGACTTACCGGAAAAAGTATTACAGAAAAGAAGAGGTATCTGGTGATCAGCTAACTGCCTGATAGCTGGATTATGAATGATTTGTGCACCATTACCTGATAATTCTGCAATTTCTTGATAATTCAAATCATTTATAATTCGAGCGGATTTGACCAGGTGAGGATCAGCGGTGAAAAAACCTGCGACGTCTTTAAATAATTCCAGTTGCACCGCCTGTAGTGCACGAGCGAGGAGAGCTGCGGAAGTGTCACTTCCACCTCTGCCAAGGGTGGTGATCTCTCCATCAGGAGAAATACCCTGAAACCCGCAGACTACCGGGATGGTGCCATTCTTCAATTCATCCAGAATGCTGGAAACATCAATATTCTGCACATTTGCCTGAGTGAATTTCTTTTCCGTGAGGATACCAACCTGCCAGCCGGTGAAAGCTTTTGCTGTAATTCCCTGTTGACTTAATTCTTCAGCCAAGATAGTGGCACTGATGATCTCACCGCAGGCAGAGATCATTGCCTGATGCCGTTCACTACTGCCGGGAGGTAAAAGTTGCAGAAGAGAATCCGTGGCATAAGTATCCCCTTTTCTGCCCATAGCTGATACGACAATGACCGGTGAAAAGTCAGAGCTTTTTCTGGAACTGATAATATTAATGACTTTTTGCCTTAATTCATAAGTCTGTAATGAGGAGCCACCGAACTTGAGAACAATAATTTTCATAATAAATTATTTTTGATCAGATAAATAGCGATCTGCACTGCGTTGAGAGCAGCTCCCTTGCGGAGATTATTGGAAACGATCCAGAGACTGATCCAGTTTTTACCTAGAAGGTCCTGCCGGACGCGTCCCACCAGGGTGTTATCATTATCTATAATATCCAGAGCAGTAGGATATTGATCGTGGGCAGGATCATCAATGATCTGCAGGTTTATCACCTGATCGAGAATATTTCTGATCTGTTCGGGTGTAACAGGTTGAGAAAATTCTAATTGAACAGCTTCGGAGTGACCGTAAATTACCGGAACACGGGCAGCAGTAGCGGTAATTTTAATATTATCTTGAAGTATTTTTTTTGTTTCCAGAATAATTTTCATTTCTTCCCAAGTGTAGCCATTATCCATAAATACATCAATCTGGGGAATGATATTACCGGCAATCTGGCGCGGAAAATGCGAGATAAGTGGGGGAGAGCCATTAATCCGGGCGAGGATTTGATTTTCCAGTTCTTCTATTCCCTTTTTGCCTGCCCCGGAAACTGCCTGATATGTACTGACTATCACTTTTTTGAGCATAAATGCCCGATGCAGGGGAAATAGAACCTGGACAAGCTGGATGGTAGAACAATTGGGATTTCCAATGATCCTGCGTCTATAATGTAATTGATCTGGATTGACTTCCGGAACAACGAGTGGCACATCAGGTTCCAGGCGAAAAGCACTGCTGTTATCAATGAAGGTAACACCTTTTTTTTCAGCGATGTGTGCCCATTTCCTGCTTACAGTTGAGCCAGCACTGGCAAGGCAAATATCTATATCAGCAAAGCTGTGCTCAGTAACTTCTTCAACTGTAAATCTTTTTCCCTGATATTCTAAAATAGTTCCAGCCGAGTGAGAACTGGCAAGTAAAGAAATATTATTATAGGGAAAATCAAGTTCGTGAACGATTTTAAGCATTTCTTTTCCCACTGCTCCTGAAGCTCCCAGAATTGCCAGATTATACTTACGGGTGGGCACGATTTATCTTCTCCTGCCTCTTTTTTCTTCGCAGAAGCCGATCGTTACTCCAAGAATGGGGTAGATGAGGTAAATAGAGCCATAATTCATGGAATAATCAAAAAGCGTATCCTTCCTGTACATAATAAAATAGACCGCAGTTGCCAGAAAACTTATCAGAAACCAGGTTATGCCAATAGCAAATCCTAATCCGACAGTGATCTTATTCCTTTTATGCAAGTAACCGCTCATAATAGTGTTGCTGTATTCTATGAGAACAAAACACGCAATCAGGAGATAGAGAATGAATTGAAAACCCAGAGGTATTTCAGGAAAAATCAGTATATTCAAGATAAAAGGAATGATCCAGGCAACAATTCCAGCGAAAACAATTTTTATCCAATTCATAATTTTTTAAAAACAGGGGTGAGAAATTCACCCCTGGATATTTTTTACATTTCCAACATTTCTTCGCGAATAGCCTTAGCCAGGCGTTTAACGCCTTCACGAATCTGATCCATGGTAGAATAAGAGAAGTTAATCCGCATGGTATTTTTTCCAGAACCATCACAATGAAAAACATCTCCGGTAACAAAGGCAACATTATTTTTGATAGCACGCAGGAAAAGCTTATTTGAGTCCATCTCTTCAGGTAGATACATAAACAGGAACAATCCGCCTTCCGGTCTCGTCCAGGATACATCTTCAGGCATGAATTCTTCAAAGCATTTCATCATTAATGCTTTCTTTTCTTTATACATGGCGATCGTTTTTTGCAGGTTCTGCTCAAAATAACCTTTTGCCAGGTATTTGGCAGCGATCTTTTGAACGAAAGGTGGTGTGCAAAGATCAGCAGTCTGTTTTCCGACAACAAATTTATCTACTATTGCCGGGTCAGCAATTATCCAGCCGATGCGAAAGCCGGGCACAAATATCTTGGAAAAAGTACCCATGGTGACCACTTGACCTCGTCCATCCAGAACATAAAGAGCTGTCTGATGCTCACCCTCAAAACGTAATTCTTTGTAGGGGCTGTCTTCGATGATCAAAAGATCATATTCATGAGCCAGTGCAATGATCTCTTTTCTTCTGAAATTAGGCATAGTGACACCTGCCGGATTTTGGAAATCAGGAATGATATAGACAAATTTGGGTTTTTTATTCTCTGCAGCCAATTCTTCCAGCACTTTGCGAAGATGATCAGAGCGCATTCCATGTTCATCGAATTTGATACCAATCATTTTTGCACCGTAGGAATTAAAGGCGCTTAAACCTCCCAGATAGGAAGGTAACCCGCAGATAATAATATCACCACGATCAATAAAAATTTTTCCCAGCAGGTCGAGTCCCTGTTGACTAGCTGTGGTGATCACCAGATTATTGATATCAATATCAAAATCCCATCTTTTGTACATCTTCACCAGTTCTTCCCTAAGCTGAGTATCGCCCTCAGTAGCGCCATATTGTAGAGCTTTTTTTCCATCCTGCTCTAAAACTTCCAAAACAATTTCTTTCAATTGTTCAATGGGGAATGTGTCTGGAGAAGGTAAACCTCCCGCAAAAGAGATAACTTCCGGGCGGTCTGTCAGTTTAAGCAGCTCGCGGATCGCGGATCGCTTCATACCTTTAATGTTCATTGATAACATGGATTGAAGATCTTTGATCATGATATCCTCCTTGTTTCTTTTTTATAATTTTTTCTAACTATTTATATATTCCAGTAACCGGTGTTTTTCGAGCTGAGACACAATGTCATTATATAAAGAATTATTGATTTTAACGTCAAGTTTATGTTGTTTATTGATTTCATCATAGCTTTCTTTGTGTATTGTACCATTATCCCGAACATAGTCCAATAGTGAAGTTAATTCATCCGGAATGATCAACTGGCGGGGTTTACTTTGTTCGTTGATAAAGAATTTTATTTGAGAGATCAGGTTATCTGCTCCAGTTTTGCCAATAGCTGATAAAAACACACTGTCAGGATATTGAATACGTAACTGTTTTTTCAAAAAAGCATAGGAATTTCCCTGAATTAAGTCAATTTTATTAAATATTATCAGAATATTTTTCTTTTCCGCACCTAACTCCAGGAGAACCTGCTCCACGGATTTGATTATTTCTAAGATTCTGCTAGCGGTGATATCCACAACATGCAAAAGTAGGTCTGCCTTTTTTACATCAAGTAAAGTGGAATTAAAGGATTCAATCAGATTATGTGGAAGATTACTGATAAATCCGATAGTATCAGAGATAATAAATTCTTGATTATTGGAGAGAACCACGCGGCTGGATTTAGCATCAAGAGTGGCAAATAGTTTGTTGGCAGTGTAGATGTTTTTATTGGTCAGAAGATTAAATATAGAGGATTTACCGGCATTAGTATATCCGACCAGTGAAATATTGAGAGCTTTGTCACGTTTTTTTCGCTTGATCTCAGCAGTATTGCGAATCTCCAGCAGCCGTTTTTGTAAAATACTTATTCTGGACTTAATTTCACGCCGATCTACTTCAATTTGTTTTTCACCCGGACCACGGAAACCAATACCTCCCTGAATACGAGATAAATGCTTCCAGCGGTTTTTTAATCGTGAGAAGCTGTATTCCAGTTGAGCAAGCTCCACCTGCAATTTTGCCTGCTTGGTTCTGGCATGTGAAGCAAAAATGTCAAGGATAAGTTCTGTCCGGTCAACGACATTGCAAAAAGTGATATTGGAAATGTTGCGAGCCTGGGAAGGAGTTAATTCTTCATTGAATATTAAAGTATCAACCTGCTTTTCTTTAGCAGAGCGAGTTATTTCCCACAATTTTCCCGAACCGATAAATGTTGCGGAAAATGGTTGTTTGAGATGCTGGGAAAATTTCCCCTTGACTGCTACTCCGGCAGTTCTGGCAAGTTGATTTAACTCTTCAAATGACTTGTTGAAATGTTCTTCACTTTCGTCCTGGTGCCAGAGTCCAATAATGAAGACACGTATCAGAGGGATTTCTATTTTTATCGTAATCTACTCCTGTATTGTGCAATATAGAATTTATGATTCATAGATTAAAACTTTTTTATTCTTCTGACGCCAGTCGTTGTATTCCTCTTTTATTTCCATCAGCCAGAGTGTTTTCCTGTCATCGTTTTCGAAAGTGACAATGTCCATAAAATGCATCTTACCATCCTTCCCTTTAAAGCTTTTCTGAGGTAGTTCCACGTCTATTTGCCCATTACGGTTTAAAATTGTTATCTCATTCAGGTATATACCTTCCATAATCTCTAATATTGCCCTCGCTTCTACTATTCCTGATGATACATCTCGAAATTTTATCTTCATAACCACCTCAACTTTGTACTTCTAAAGCCAAATTACCGGATAATATCAGCATTTGTCCAGACAATTCTTACTATTGGCTTGTTTGGTAAATAGATTCATTATATTGACCAATATCTTTGAGCATATCAGAGAACCATTTTTGCCCAATATCAAAGGGTTTACCACCTCTAATCCTACCGAATTCAATGCAGCGCATGCTATCGTCAGATTCATCAATACCTACCACGCCGCTTTGCCCATTTAAACCAAAAGTGACAGCATGATCAGCAGTTTTCATGATAAGCTCCAGATCATCCTTGTTAGGAGCTGCAGATCTGGCAAAATATCCACTTTTTTGAACCAGAACCTTATCAGCATCCAATTCGTTTTTTAATCTTTTAGCGAACCATTGACCAGGGTTGATCTCATCCAGACGGACATGGTTGAAAGCATCACGTGGCACGTCTTGTCCAGAGGCTTCCATTTCCGTGACAATTGTTTGCTCGCCGGCACCCTCTGCCAGGAATAAATTCACGCAGTCAAATTCATCCATCACATTACGGAGTCTTTTGATTTCATCTCCAAAATCAATCAGTAATTCCGGAATATAAATTGCGTGAATATCCCACCTGTTTTTTGATAGACTATTGATTAGAGGATAAAAAGTCTTCCGATCAAGCCTTTGTCTGTATAAAAAAGCTGAATAGGCTGTTAGCCAGCCACAATGCCGTCCCATCACTTCATGAACGATCAGGTGTCTGCTGCTGGTCGTATTTTCATTGGAGATATTTTCAAAAAATATTGCCGTCTGTTCCGCAGCAGTCCAGGCTCCCAGCGTCTGTTTTATGGGAAACACATCATTATCAACTGTCTTGGGAATTCCAACTACTGTCAGATCATAATCATTCTGTTCCAGGTAAGTTGCCAGCTCTGCTGCTTCAGTATTGGTATCGTCTCCACCAATAGTATGAAGAATGGTGATCCCATCATCCTTCAAGCGGTTTGCTGCAATTTCCAGGGGGTTTTCACCTGGATTGATATATCCCATTTTCAGGCAATCTTTTACATTAGAAAGTTTAACCCGGCTATTACCCAGAACACTGCCACCAAAGCCATACAGCATTTCCGCCACATGAAGGAAAGACTTACTTAAATCTATTTTATTATTAGTTAAAAGCCCACGGTAACCATATTGATAGCCTACGATCTCAATATCTGGCACAAGCTTGATATATTGTCTGATCAGTCGCCCCACTGTTGATGAGAGACAGGGAGCTAATCCACCGGAAGTTAAAATTCCCACTTTAGCTTTCTTCATCGTTCCTCCAAAAAATATCCTGGCAAACTATTCAATTTTCCAATTTTCATTCAGGGCTTATATAAGCAAGATATTTTCTAAATCTCATCTTTCTTACCAGATTCACCCAGGCATATCCCAAGACCTCTAACTGTGTGGATTAGAGCTGAATCCAGACTGACATAATTATATAGTTTGATAGCATCCAGGATAGGGACGCTTACGAATTCAGGATACTTATAAGAGACCATTCTGCCAAATTCTCCAGCCAAAACCATTTCAAAAGCCTTCACGCCGAAACTGGTCGCCAGCACGCGGTCAAAGGCAATTGGGATTCCACCTCTTTGCAGATGTCCCAGAACTGAAACACGGACATCGGCAGCAATGCCAGCCTCTTTCAATTCATAAGCCAGGCGATGACCTGCTCCACTGAGATGAAAATTCTCGTAGCCAGGCTCATCTGGATTATAGCCGGACATTTTGCCACCTACCGGTTTGGCTCCTTCTGAAATAACTATTACTGCGAATCCTGTTCTGCCATCAGACCTTTTTTCCAGCATCTTCACCAGATTATCAAGATGATACGGGATTTCCGGGATCAGGCAGGCTTCCGCTCCTCCGGCAATGGCTGCATTCAAGGCTATCCAGCCTGCTCCCCGACCCATAACTTCCAGTATAAATATCCGGTGATGACTTTCAGCAGTCGTAACTAATTTATCCACAGCCTGAGTAGCTGTTTCAACGGCAGTCTGATAACCAAAGGTCATATCTGTAGAAGAGAGATCGTTATCAATGGTTTTAGGCACTCCGATAATATTTACACCTTTCTCAAACAATTTCTGGGAGATTGCCTGC
>CAZAHZ010000157.1:0-8147 GCA_964485055.1 uncultured Candidatus Cloacimonadota bacterium | reverse complement strand
AAAATGCCATCACCATTACCAAATTCCTGATCATTGATCATATAACCCGAAGCAACCAGTAAAGGAGCATTAAAATCCATGATAAAATAAGAAACCCAGATTTCTTCAGTAGCATCAGTAACTTCCAGCGTAAAAAGAACTCGATGCTGGTCAGGAATATCGTCAGCAATAGCCAGTTCAAAAGCAGCTTCCACCAGCCAGAGCGTATCTCCGGGAACTTCGCCTACCAGAGATTCCGGCTCAGTGATAGTAATATATTCATCATTACAGGAGATAGTCGCCACTACATCAATACCCTGATCGTTACCAATATTTTCAAAAGTCAGATCGAGTAAAATGGATTCATTATAATCCGCCTGTCCATTACCGTTGCCCATTTCATCATCAACTTCCAGAGAGTTATAAACTATGTATGCACCATCAGGAGGAATAATCAACACTGAAGTGTCATAGCGATAATAATTCTGTTTTGTGATCACTATTTCCATAGTATTTATGGGCATTTGAGGTTCGACAGTGATAGTCTGAGGATCACCGGTAGCTTCCACTGTAGCCAGTATCTGGTCATCAACACTCAGACAGATAAAAGCGCCAGGGTCGGCAGTGACTGTGAAGAAATTAGCGCCGGAAACTAGAACGGGATCATGGATCACGGTCAAGTCCTGCGGAACTTCAGAATAGACGCGAGTAAAGGCATCGCCATGATGATGGAAGAGATGATATGTAACCAGCTTATTTTCAGTATTATAGGGCCAGTCACTCTGCTGGAGAAAGAATTTTCCATAAACATTGGCAAAACAGGGAAGGATCATAGCTTCCCCTTCTTCCCCATAATCAGGCATGAAGTTAGGCCACATGTAATCATACATTCCCCAGGCATAGGCATCGTTGACGAATGAATAAGAAACTTCAGAGGCTGCAATCAGTCCAAGTGCTCCCTGATCATGCCGATGAAATGCCTCTGTAAAGCATTCACTGTTCCAGTTATATTTACCTGTCAGGCAGTTAATGGAAAAAACAAATGTAAGGTCTTCATTTTCCAGAGAATTCAGATCACTATTATTATAAGCGGGTTCTCCCCAGCCGTCTTCTCCGCCATGATCACGATGCTGAAGCATAAAGCAGCCGGAATTGATATCCTGATTAATGCGAGTAGCATTAGCACCCCAGTCAGTGATCACATTAGGTGTTGCCGGAAGGTATCCTAATCCATTGGGACCAAAATAATTTACGACGATATCCGTATTAGTGGCAGTTGACCAGACCGTGCCGGGAGTACCAGCATATATGGCATATTCACGAACAGGCTCTTTACCGAGTACATTTGCCCAGAAGCCATACACAGTTTCGGAACAAAGTATAAACCAGCGTTCAGTCTGCCATCCGCCTGCGGAAACCGGATGATTATAAAAATCAGGATTTACCGGTGGGTTTATTTCATAATTAAGTGCTTTATTGATCATCAATTCCAATTCATCAGCGTCGCGAGCTGTGATCCTGGCATGAGCCAGATCTGGCATATCATCACCGTTAATATCGGCATAGATATTATCGGAGACACAGTAATTATTCCACATCGGGGAGGTGATAGTATTTCCTGCCGAGCCATAATCTCCCAGCAGCAGGAATGCTACCGGCGGTATATCCCAGTCCATGGCTTCATTAATATAATTCTCTATCTGAGTCTGATTATTGGAACCTATTTCAGTGATCGTTACCACACCGCTGCGGATACCCTGACGTTGACGAAAAGCTGCAATAGTATCTGCCCAGGCGATAAAATCAGCATCATCAGGACAGATGATCAGATATTCATAATCAGGTGTGCGATGATGCGACTGGCGATTGAAATCCACTGCTGGCAGACTGTGATGATTGATAAAGAGTGACTGATTGATCGGTTCCCACCAGCGACTCCGCAGCCTGTCCTCACCAAACTGTCCATTTCCGCCAATAAAAGTGACTTCGAGCTTGATATCGCGGATTACCAGTAATTCTCCACTAATGGGATTATAACGGAAAGTATTGATCGCAATCGGCATACAGTCAACGCCACGAATCTCTTGATAACCATCAGTAAATATTTCTTCTGCTGGATAATAATTATTTCTGCTGTAAACTGCTGCATCAACCGGATATTCCAGTCCATCTTCAGTTTCCAGGGGAATACGCGGGGCGGGAGCAATATCCAGACCTGTAAACGTTTCTGTACGATAATCAATTATCTTTACACTTGCCCGTGCTCCCTGCGGTAAAGCAATATAGCTGGATATATTTGGCAGATCAGGCTTTCCTTCTGCCCCGGGAAGCAATTTTCCCTTAACGATTATTTGATCCCATTCTTTATTGTTGATGTTTATTTTCCCTATCTCAAATTCCTTTAGAGAATAACTTAACTCAATGCTGGTGGAGCTTTCATAAGAGATTTTCAATCCTTCATCATAATAAAGATCATCAAATTGTATCTGTTTACCACTAAGTGAAAACAGCAAACATACAAAACAAATTAGTGCAAAAATCTTCCGCATCTACCCTCCTAAAAAATATTTCTTTCCATACTTCAATTAGCAATATTTGTTCCAGTTCCTTGCAGATAAGCAGTTTTCATCGCAGTATATCAATATTGCGATTTAACCAATTGGATAAATCGTTACTGATTCACGCACTGCGAGTCACGTATTACGCCAGATTTTGGCAGGAGTTATTTACTTCTGGAGTTTTTCTTCCAGAAATTTAACTTTATCTCGCAGCTCTTTGATTCGGAATTCTCTACCGATGAAAAGCTTATTATATCGTTCTAATTCCCTGTTTTTGGTTTCTAGCTCGGTAGTGCGTTCCTGAACCAGTTCTTCCAGGTGGTTACGGTAGTTATTAAGCTTTTCTTCATAGGTCTTGCGATCTGTGATATCGGTAATAAAGGCAAAAGTAGCCACGCATTCATTATTTTCATCGAAAAGATTAGTTGCTTTCACAAAACAGGGAAGATTTTCTCCGGATTTTTTTATCAGATTGATTTCATAACTACTATGTGCGATTTTACTTTGAGTAATTGATTTATTCTGAAAAATGCTGATATTTTGGTCATCCATGAAAAATTGAGGGGATTTACCGATCATTTCCCGGGAAGAATAGTCAAGCATCCGGCAGATGGATTCATTAACTTCAATAGTATTTTGCAGTTTATCAATCATCCAGAAACCTTCGGAAGTGGTATTAATAAGCTGCCGGTATTTATATTCACTTATTTTGAGAGCATCCTCGATTAGTTTGCGTTTATCAATCATTTTGTTGGCAGATGCAGCGATCGAACGGAATTCCGGATAATACAGAAGTTCAAGGTCAATGGTTTCATACTGTTCTGCAGCGTTAGTAAAGAAAAGTGATAGAGAAGCAATATTTTTCTTTATTATTCCGGATATCTGCTTGATGATAAAATAACTGATCAGCAAATAGACGAGAAGTAGAAAAACATACTCATTGATCTGATCGAACAGCCTTTTTTTGAGTTCAGCTTTTTTCTGACTTATTATTGTATTGATATCATCGAGATAAACGCCAGTGCCAACGATCCATTTCCAGGCGGGAATAGCCATCGTAAAGGATATTTTTGGGCTCAGGCTGGTTTCGTTTAATCGCTGCCAGTAGTATTCCAGGAAAACACCTTCTGGCGTGTTCAAAGCTTCAAGCTGTTTTTGAATGATCATCACGCCATTGGGGTCTGCAATGTTCCAGATGTTTCCTGTCCCGAGAGTTATTTTGCCATTAGAGAATAAGGGACCACCATCACTGGTACTTCCGAAGAAGTAACCATCCTTATCAAAGCGAAGGTCTTTCAATTCATTGAGCAGATAGTCCTGAAGTTCCTCAGGAGGCATTTGTTTGTTTTCTGGCAATTGCTGATTAAATTTGATCATCTGCTGAATATAGAAAACAACTTTCTCGACCTGATATTTGATCTTTCTTTTTTGTTGATTTAGCGAGCTTGAACGGATAAGTTCAATATCATTATAGTATTTTTTATATGAGCGCATAATGGTGAGAGTGATGATCGAGATCATTAGAATAGTAACACTCAGGATCATGATCAAAAAAATTGTACGGATAAGACTGTAATTATTAATTTTTTTCTTCACTTTGCTTTTCCAGTTCCGTTATTTTATCTCGGAGTTCTTTGATACGAAATTCACGATCCTGAAATAATTTCAGATAATGCTGGAGATTTATATTTTTTTCCTCCAGTTCACTGGTTCGATCAATAACAAGTTTTTCCAGATTACTGCGATATTTATCCAGTTCCATTTCATTTTGTTTCTTTTGCGTAATATCTTCCAAAGATGCCACCATATAGAGGAAATTTTCATGTTCATCCAGAACGGGTGCAGCATTGACAGAGAGAAACTTCTTTGGCTGATTTTCCTTTACTATCACGTGCTGAATACCATAAATATTCTTCTTGGTTTTTTTTACAATATAAAAGGGCAGCTTTTCACGAGGTATGGGATTTTCATTGTAATCAGTAATGTTCCATTCGAGGTCATCATATTTGGCTTGGTTAAGAATTTTTTTTGAGATACCGAGAATATTCTTAGCGACATGGTTGGCATAGATAATTATACCTTCGGCATTGACTATCACAATAGCATTCGGATTTGTTTCAGTAATTCTATTAAGGAACTGATTTTTCTCGTTAATTTCTTTCAGGAATTTTTTGTGTTCAGAGATATCTCGAAGAATAGCGATCCTGCCGGAAATAGAGCCATCGGATTCATATATGGCATTAGCATGAATTTCAAAGAAAATCATACCCCTTAAACTGGTATTAAGGGCGATTTCATAAGGGGGAGTGATCTTGCCACTGATGCCTGAAAGAAAGTTTTTTCGCGTAATATCCAGAAAGCCGGGAGCTATATAGTTATAGAAAGATTTACCGATCAATTGCTGAGAGTTTTCAAAGTACTGCTCAGTCTTTGCATTCATATAAGAGATTTCAGCGTGTAAATTAAGAGTGAAAACCAGATCGGGACAGGTATCCATTAAAGAATGAGAATGAGTTTCGCTTTTCCGCAGTTTCATCTCATTTCTTCTGAGTTTAAGAATGATATGGGAAAGCAGAACCCCGAAGATGAGGCAGGTAAATAAAAAGAGATTTCTGGTAAAAAGCGAGTTTAAAGGAATATTTACAAAGGCGATATTCAAGAATGTATCAGTATTTTTAAAAAAGACAAAATAATCCATGGCAGATTGAATCAACCAGAGCAATAAGCCGAACAAGATAGCAATACTGATCACGTAAGTTGTCTGAGTATAATCAATTTTATCCTGAGGAGTAAAGAATTTCCGGACTGGTTTGATATTTATTAGCGCATCTGCAAATAGAAGTAGAATATACGAGGAGAAAATATGCTTTTTTATCACAAATGAATACCAGTCAACCGAGACGAAATTCATGGTGATCCTGGAATCCCAGAATGGTGGATTGAGAGAGATCAAGGAGCTGAATATAGTTAAAAAACCTAATTCGATCACTATCCGGAAAGCCAGTTCGACAATGTACATGCTGTGATACCAGCGCCGACGTCGCGTGCGCCGAATATCTGCCCAGTAACCATGCCACACGATCCAGAGTGTGAAAACCGGAACGGAATACAGCATGCCATAACCATCTGTGTACCAGAGATACCACATGGTCTGGCAGCCTCCGGCGATTGCAGAAAGTAATCCGTATTTCCAGCCCCAAAATTGAGTGATGAGCAGCGGAAAAATCAAGCCTATCAGGATATTGATCTTGAAATCCGTGAACTGGATAAAATCAAGGGAATAAAAATTGATGACAAAACCCAGAAATCCGAAGATAATTGAGATAATTATCTTCTTTCTGGTTTCCTTATTCTTAAGTATCTCATCCATATTCTTTCTTCTCCCACAGTGGACAGGATAGGAAAATTAGAATAAGAAGTCAAATTAAATAATTAGTCAGGAATTTAGAGTGAAAGCAGGAAATTATCTGAATCAGGATTTGCAGGATTTAAGATATTTTCAGGATTAATGTAAGATTTTTTACCACTGAGGCACAGAGAACACAAAGGGAATGTAATGTAAGACTATTTAACCACGGAACACACAGAACACACTGAAGAATGTAGTGTGAAGACAAAGACGTGTTAATGTGTGGGGGATATTGAGTTGAGACGGTATTTCCGGATTGACTTAAGAAGATTTAGGGAGGGGACTGGTGCGTATCCAGACCATCCTGGTCTGGGTTTTTGCAGGAAATTGTCTGAATCAGGATTTACAGGATTTGGGATATTTTCAGGATTAATGTAAGATTATTTAACCACGGAACACACAGAACACACGGAAGAATGTAATGTGAAGACAAAGACGTGTTAATGTGTGGGGAATATTGAGTTGAGACGGTATTTCCGGATTGACTTAAGAAGATTTTGGGTGGAGGGGAACGTATCCAGACCATCCTGGTCTGGGTTTTTACAGGAAATTATCTGAATTAGGATTTGCATGATTTGGGATATTTTCAGGATTAATGTGAGGAAAATATTGAGTTAAGATGGTATTTCCGGATTGACTTAAGATTGGGATGGTATGTTAGTCGTTCTCAAGTCCCCGATAGATCGGGGCAGGCGTTTTCTATAGGTTCAGTATCTTAATGTATAACTTGGTAGGGAGATTTTTGGGGTCAGTGTAAGAGAAAATAAGAAATAGGGAAATATTATGAGGAGTGATTATGCGTCAGTTATTGGTAATCTTATTAATTTTATGTGGAATATTATCTGCAGCAACTATTGCAGAAATCAAAGGAACTTGAAGCACTCCAAAGCTCTCACCTTTGGTTCAACACATTGAGAAGCTCGCTGTGAGAATACGTTAGTTTTCTAAAACATTTTCTATCCTGATAGATAGGAATGGTTGTGTGTGATGGATTAGATGGGCGTTTTTAACAAAGATAAAAAGCCTGGATAAAAGCACAGAAAAGATGTCTGGATTTCGGAATGGTAATGCGCCTCGAAGCGTTATCAGGTTTGCTGGAGTATGTCAAATTCGACTAATTTTCTATTCAATCAATTAATTAAAACCAGAATGTCATTCTAAATTCTGAACCTTTAAGTTTTCTTTCTCCGATTTCTGTCCAATTGTAACCAAGATCAAGTTCCATCCGTTTATATAAGTATCCTCCCATGATATTGAAACTGTTATTATATTTTACTCTTTCCCCCTTTTTCAAATTATAGGCGGTAAGTTTGTATCCCAGATTTAAATGAACTGGTTTACTAAAAGCGCATATTTCATATTTCCAATTTAGTCCATCAATTTTTGTTTTTGTTTCAGAGTGGTAATAACCAGGACCAGTTCTGAAATTTAAAAAGTCATTTTGAGCAAAAGTGAATAATAATATTGTGTTAAAATCCGAAATGATTTTATTTTTATCGCTGTGACTATAAAATAAATATGATGGTTCAATGGATAATCTTAAAAACCTGAAGGATGACTTCAACTGATAGCCAAGAATATCTTTTTCAACATATTGAGTTGATAAAGTGAAATTCGTCATACACTTCCTTCCTGATTCATTCATAAAAATGTGATCTTTTTCAAAAGGATATTTCTGATAGTACAATGTTTCTGAATAATCGTCGTCAAGTAATGCTATCGGTCCAAAAATCGGAGCTGCTATCACTATGGTTGCTGCTATAAAAATAAATGAATCCTCCACATCCTCATTACTATCATCCTCATCATATTCATCGTAAATATCTTGACCGTTAAGTAACAAAACTGCCAGTAATAAAATAACAAAACTAAGCTTCTTAATCATATTTTATTCCTCCGTTTATTTTCTAAATCAAAGATAATTTTTTGTGAATTTCTGTGCAAGAGAAAAGTATATGATCAGCGTAATTCAAATAATTCAATCCAATTGAAATTATAACTTAACTGACTCAAGATTTCAATATAACAAGTATCTATTACCTAACCCATCTTTCGACTAAATTGGGTTAATTTTGGTATAATATCATCGTAATATTTTGCTATATAATAATGATTAACTCTAATTTTGAGATTTTGTGCCAAAATATGATAAGCATTGCGTCTTTAATATGTGTAACATTTTAACGTAGTAATTTTGAATT
>CAZAHZ010000156.1:0-8162 GCA_964485055.1 uncultured Candidatus Cloacimonadota bacterium | reverse complement strand
TCACACACTTTCCTTATGATACCTCGGGGCTTGCCCCGGGGTAGTTCATTTAATACATCTTCCCACTATAATTCATATTTACAAATAAATAACAACAACTAACCATTAACGTCTAACCACTAACCTACGATAACCCTATATTTAACTTTTAAAAAAAATACAGATTTCCTAATACCAAGTTCCCAATTCCAAGTCCCTAACTATTAACCACTAACCACTAGCGGACGAAGTCCCCTTCTCACTTCTCACTTTTTTTTCTTCTCACTTAATCTCATTTCGCAATTTCTCAAAATGGAAGCTAAATTGAAATATTGAAGATAGTTAAGAATTTATTTAATTATTTTCTTAACACTTTAACCTGATAATACATCTTTTTCACAAAGATCGTTGTATTTTAATATTTGCGAGTTATTATTCTAACCTACTAAGCAGTAATATAGTACGAGCTTTTGCTGTCAAGAGTGTAATTTGACTAAACTTATTCATTTCTATTAGTTAGGTCAAATTGGAAATATCAATAAATAGAACAGAATGACAAAACACTACAACTGCATTTATTTTTTGTGCTTGACTAAATTTCATGTCTGCTTTATTAGGAAAATGAGTGATTTTGTAGATAATGATTTGGAGGAAGAATGAATACTAAAATTATTTGTTTTATATTTTTCTTCATGGTTATCCAATTAAAAGCAATAATAATAAATGTACCAGATCAATATCTTACTATCCAGGAAGGGATAAATGTGGCATCATACAATGATACTGTGTTAGTTACTGAAGGGGAATATTATGAAAATTTGCAGATTATTGGCAAAGAAATTACGTTAACATCTTTGTATTTGATAGATCAGGACCCTTTGCATATTAATAATACAATTATAAATGGTAGCGATCCAATAAATCCTGATGAAGCAAGTGTGATTGCCTTTTTGCCTGGAGACTCTCCGCATTCTCATCCACAAGTAATTGGTTTTATTATTACAGGAGGTTCAGGATGGTTAATAGAAGAAGAAATTCAAGCACCAGATGGACCAATTTATATTGAAAAAAAAGTTGGTGGTGGATTATATATTAATCAAATGGATCCCATTTTCACAAGCGATAAAATAGAAGATAATGATGCAGAAGATGAAGGGGGAGGGAGTTACTCATTTCTGGCTCAGCCAAATTTTGGGGGTGGGATAATAAATAATCCTGGAAATAATATTTTTTATGGCAATACTGCTCCTTCTGGCAATTCAATTTACGCCAAATTTAATGGTAATCCACAAATAATCTATGTAGATTCATGTACTTTTGATGTTTATGATAGTGAAAGCTCTAATGTTCCAGATTACTGGATTAAATCAGAAGGAGAAGTATCTACCAAGGAGGGGTCGGGATTCTTTGAGGCTATCAGTGGAGATATATTCGTATCATCTTCAGGGAATGATAATAATTCCGGATTATCACCCGATAGTCCATTAAAACATATTTGGTATGCCTTAAGTATCACTGTTACTGATTCTTTGAATCCTACGGTCATTCATATTTCTGGAGGAACATATTCAAGATCTGATACTGGTGAGAAATTCCCTTTACCCATGGCAAGTGGAATAAGCCTTTATGGTGACTTTGACAATAATACTGTGTTGGATAGTGACTTTTCTGATAATGTGCTGTTTTTTGAATTTGTTGAAAATAATACAATCAAAGATTTAGTGATAACAAGAGGAGAATCAAAATATTTCGGTGGAGGAATAAAATTTTACCACTCAACCTCAATTTTTGAAAATGTTACTATAATCGATAATACCTGCCAGTATTCTGGAGGAGGTATCTGGATTGAAGAGTCCAACTTAACGCTTTCTGAGCTTATAATAACCGGAAATCATGCAGGTTTATCAGGAGGAGGAATTTATTGTAATAGATCCACAGTATTGATACTTGAAAAGATAGTCATAGAAAACAACATATCTGATAATAAGGGTGGAGGGATTGGCTCTATATCATCACATCTGAATATTTCTGATACAATAATCAGAAATAATATTGCATTAAGCGATAACGGAGGAGGGATTCACGAAGAAAATTCACACCTAAATATATATTTTACTTCCTTTTTAAATAATAATTCTTATAATAATGGAGGAGGAATTATAGGAATCAGTAGTACTGGTAGCGACAATATTATTGACTTAAAAAACTGTTTATTTAAAGATAATATCGCTAATACTGGTGGTGCCATATATAGTGATAATACTATTATTGATCTAGAATATTGTAGCTTATCTAATAATTATGCTATTGCTAATTCCGGAGCAATATATTTAACTGATAGTGAGACATCAATGTATAAATGTTTATTTTCAGAAAACTATACCAATGACGGTGCCGGCAGTATATTTTCGAATAACTCGTATCACATGAATATTATAAACTGTGTGTTCATTAATAATACTGGAAATAATAGTGGAGGAATTGGTTTTTATAACAATCTTGATAATAGTGAAGCTTTGATATTATTGAATACAATTTTCTGGAATAATATAAACAATGAGTTGTATTGTTCTCCTGAGGGATCAACTAACAAAATTGTATCAGCATTTAATGATATTCAGGGAGGAGAAGAAATGATTGTAACCAACAATAATGCTGACATAATCTGGTTAGAAGGAAATATAGATAAAGATCCTATTATTATTGATGCTACCGGTAATGAATACAACATTAGAGAGGATTCACCTTTTGTGGATTCAGGGACTGCTTACTTTGATTATAATGATGAAATAATACTGAATCTTTCTGAATCCGAGTATTGCGGCTCGGCACCAGATATGGGCACTTTTGAATTTAATAAAACAGTAACAGACTCAACTACAATTCCAACATACTCCAAAAAGTTCAGGATTTCTACATACCCCAATCCTTTTAATCCTTCAACAAATATTGAATATTATTTAGATAAAAAAGAAAGAGTTAGAATTGACATATACAATTTAAGAGGTCAAAAGGTAACTGCTCTTATCAATGAAGTTCAAAAAGCCGGGTCTTATTGTATTAACTGGGATGCATCGGGTAAAAGCAGTGGTGTATATATTCTTAATTTTATCGCAGGAAAAAACCGTAAGGTTGAAAAGGTTATTTTATTGAAGTAATATGAAAATTCATGTTATATTCTTTTTAGCCATATTTTGTATTTCTATTGCAGGAGCGCAAACAATATCTGAGGCAGATAGTCTGGTCAATAACGCCAGAGAGATGGAAATAGTTAATAATTGGCAGGAAGCCATCGATCAATATGAAGAAGCTTCCAGAATATATTTCTTTCTGGGTGCTACAGAGAAACTTCAAGAAGTATATTTTTCAATTGGTTATATTTATGGCAGCAAAATTGGTGACTGGAAAAAAGCCGAAAGCTACTGGCTGAAAGCTTTGGGATATTCCAAGGATTTAATTCAGAAAGAGGAGATTGCCAGGATTTCAAAATGTCTGGGTGTTGTATATGATAATCTGGGTGATTACAAGAAAAGTGAGACTTACTATGATGATGCGATAAAATACTATGTTTTTTTAAGAGACAGTTTACGCATAGTACAAACTTACAAGAATATGGGCTTATTGTATTTCAATCAATCACGGTATGAAAAGGCAGACAGTTTGTTTTCAGAAGCATTAAAATCAGCAGAGGAACAAAATTATCAAGAAGAAATTGGTGGATTGAAATGGAACAAAGGCTTAGTAAGCGAAGCTCAAGGAAATCCGGGTAATGCGTATAAATTATATCGTGAAGCATTGGAGATTCTTAAAAATAATAAAAAAGATAAAGCAAATATTCTAAATAACTTAGGAATTATTTACAAATCTTATGGTAATTTAGAATCAGCAGAACTCCATTATGAGCAGGCACTTCAACTATCAGAAGAGCTTGGTAACGAAGATTTGAAATCAAGAGTTTTAAATAATTTAGGTTCATTGTCGATGAAGCAAAAGACATTTAACAAGGCATTTGAATATTACCAGCAATCATTGAAGATTAAGGAGGAAAGTGGAAATAAGAAGGGGGAGGCTACTACTTTATTAAATATTGGAGGTTACTATTTAGAACTTGGAAATTATGAAGAAGCTGAAAACTATTACAATGAATCATTTGCAATATCAAAGGATTTAAGTCATATCTACGGCTTAGCAACTACCTGGATGCGGTTTGGTAACCTGGCGAATTTACAAAATGATCATACAAAAGCAGACACTTTGTATAACAAAGCAATGGATTTAGCGCAGAAAATTATTTCTTCAGACCTAATATATAAATTATATTATAGAAAAGCTTTAAACTACATTGCAATAAATAATAATGATGATGCTTATGAGAATTTGTTTAAAAGTATCGAGATTATTGAGGAAATAAGATATGAAATAAGAGTGGAAGAAGACCGATCGAGTTTTATGAAGAACAAGTTACCTATATACAAGACAATGATAGAGTTATTAATGCAAATGGGAGAAGTAGATGCATCATTTGAATACTATGAAAAAATGAAAGCTCGTAATTTACTTGATTTGCTGGATGGAGGATTTCTTGTTTTTGAGACAGAAATGACAGAAACGGAAAAACTGAGACAGATTGAGATTGAAAATCAACTGAAAGAAACTAATAATAAACTAATAAATTATTGTGCTTATGATGTTTCCCAGAAAAGAACTCTGGATACACTATTAGTCAAACGAGAAAATATCAGACAGGAGTTTAAGAACTTTGAAGAGGGAATCTTACTCAAACATCCTCAACTATCTAAAAAAATGGGACAAGGAGACCCTCTAAATATTAAAGAAATACGCAAATTACTAAATAATAATGAAGTTGCACTTTGCTATCTGACCATGGATGAAGATATTATTTGCTATGTATTGAAGAGAGAAGGTAGAATTGGAATTGAAGTGAATTACTTTAAAATTGATATTTCGAAAACTGAATTAAAAGATCTGGTGGAAACGACTCTTAGTTCCTTTGAGTCAGAGACTTTGGAAAATTTATATCAGGAATTAATTAAACCGGTCGAAGAATTTATTGATGATCAAAACCGATTGTGCATTATAACTGAGAGTTTTTTAAGTTCTCTACCTTTTCAAGCATTGTTAAATCCTGAAACAGGTGAATATCTTATCCAGGAATATACTCTCTATTACAATTATTCATTGAGTGTACTAGATGAATTACGGGGAATAGGTACAAGTGGGAAAAGTAATGTCCTGGCTCTTGGAAATCCCTATTTTGGTGAAAAAGGAGTGAATTATGTTGATAAGAATTTTAGTTCACTTCCAAGTACAAATGATGAGGTGTTAGCGATTAAAGAGCTCTATCAAGAAAAGGCAAGAGTCTTGTTGGAAAAGGAAGCTACTGAGACAAGGTTCAAAGAAGAAGCAACTGATTATGGAATATTACACTTTGCTACCCACGGAATGCTTGATGAAGTTAATCCTATGTATTCAGCTCTATTATTGACAGCAGACTCTCAGAATGATGGATTTTTAACAGCTAAAGAAATAATGAAAATGGAAATTTCTGCTGATATGGTTGTTTTGAGTGCATGTGAGACTGCAAAAGGAAATCTATTAGAAGGGGAAGGGATGTTAGGTCTTAGCCGAGCTTTTTTCAGTGCTTATGTTCCAACAGTTGTTGCATCTTTGTGGCCTGTAGAGGATGTTTCTACAAAGCTACTGATGCAGCAATTTTATATGAATTTAAAAAACCATGATAATCCTGCTCAGGCATTGAAAAAGGCTCAAATTTATCTTATGAATATTCCAGAATACAATAATCCTAAATATTGGGCACCATTTATAGTTATTGGAGATACTGAGTAACACAAGCAACGAAAATTATTCAGGTTACTTTGATAATGATGGAGACTATTAAGATTATTCCTTACTAAAATTAAATTTAGCATTGGGATCACCATAAACGGTGTAAGCTATCCAAGTGTAATATTGGTCATGTATTTTGACTTTCTGTCGCGCACCCTTTGCTGCTTCGCCTAAAGTTTTTCCATCAATAAGCAGCCTGTAAAACTCAATAGCAAATTCTTTTGCAGCCCTATCTTCAATACTCCACATAGAGCCGATTATCGCTCCTGCTCCAGCATCATTAAATTCGTTTATCCATCCTCCCATGCCTGTCAATGATAATCCATTTCTGCCTGATTGACAGGCATTGATGAATACCAGTGGATCATTTATTAGGTTAATAGTATTAAGCCAGCAAGCCCGGAAGTCACCATCTGCAAGTTTCAGAAATGATAAATCACCATCAGTTTGGAATTCGCCATGGCAGGCAAAATGATATATATCACTATTATTATTTTTAAATAAATCCACAAAATCATTACAAGTAAGTTGATCTATTTGCGCTACACCTGCTTTAGAGCATAATATTTCATAGATTCCGTTACTTTCATTTATAACTTGTTCAATACCTTCAGTAATAGCTATTATCGTTGATTTATTTACGTCTATTTTCTGAGGTGAACATTTTCCACTCAACCAGCGGGTTACCTCATACTTCTCACAAAGAAACTCGTTATCATAATACGCCATTTCCCAAGGAATATAAGGTTCATCAGAAATGATATTAATTGTTTTGATCTTGTTTGATTCTTTCAAAAATTCCTGTAAATCTCTGGGCATTAAATTTTCATATATCTTTCTTCCCATGCTTTCTAAATGTCTATTTATGTTTTCGCCTGTGGAATTTCTTAAGAGATTTTCTAATTCTGAAAATTGATTTTCACACCAGTTTTTGGAGGAGCTATCCAACTTCTTCTTACAACTATGCGCGCAAATATCCAGTTTATTAAAAGGAGAGTCCATTACAAATTCATAATATGGACTTTCTGGATCTACACCAGAATGAACTCTAATCGTCAAATCAGGATTAATAAAATTATTATCAATAGTTAAGTCATGATTGTCATACTCTACTTTGCTGCTGTCTATATCTAAGACTTCTTCATTTTCAGAAACAATTGTGGAAAGATTTACTGTTCCTATATATTTGGATTCATGATAAAAGTCGAGAGTGATTCTCTGCAAACCGGACATCAAAGGTTTCAACTGCCAGAAAATTGGTTCTGAATCAGAAAAATGAGGAATTTCTACCGTTTTAACTTTCCAGCTATCGCGAATATCAAAATTCTCCGCTGTTAATCTTATTGTAACATAAGTAGTGTCCTCAGGACTTATCTTCATTTCAACAGTAATGTCTTCAACTGAAGGTTTTGGAACGTCAATCACCTCTCCAGTGTCACTTATTTTCTCAGCTTGAATAATCTGGATTCGTAAGTCATTCCACTTATCGCATACTGTAGTTTTAGGGAACCTAACATCTGTGTGCCGTTTCAGAATTAAATCACTTTCGTAAGATTCAATGTTTTTTATTGAGGCTGAATTCATCTCTATCAAATTATAAAACAAATCATTGTTATAATTGTTCCCACGGATATTTACCCTGTGTTTAATTGGATGATATCCTTCTTTATATATCTCTACCCAATGGTTCCCTGCTTCCAATATTAATTTTTCACCATTTGAATGGCTTGAAAGTAACTCCCCATCAATTAATATTTTAAAATCAGAAGGTTCAACATTAACGTTAACCATTACTGCCTTACTTTGAGAATATTCTATATCAAAATTATCGTAACTCTCAGGACGTGATAAGATATATGAAGAAGCAAATTTCTTAGTCCTAAATTCTTTTGCTCTCTTTATAGTGTGAAATAGTAAAGTATCTTTTTCGATTGATAAAGCGGCAAGGGCTTCATAAGTGTAACGATTATTGGCAATTTTCTTAGTAAATATCTCTACTCGAGTATGTTTATTTCTCAAAAAAATTTGTCTTACTTCTTCTGAGGAGACATTAAATCCTTTCTGAAAAAAAGATACTGCTTTATTGAAAGCTCTTTCCTTTGCTAAATCAACCGCATATAATTCATAATAACTATTTGAATGCCCATAAAAATATAGCGAATCTGGAGAATTTGGTCTTAGATTCCAATCAGGATAGAGTTCCTGAATATCATCACTGGTTTCTTCATAATTTACTAAAGTATCTAAAAAGCAATACTCTTTGAATATTCCGGAGCAAATTGAACCGTCAGTCCGGCTAAATGATACCGATATTC
>CAZAHZ010000155.1:0-8210 GCA_964485055.1 uncultured Candidatus Cloacimonadota bacterium | reverse complement strand
CAAGTGATCGCTTTTGGATCTGATAATTCTCGACCTGATCTTTGTTTATCTGCAGTTTCCGGCAAATCTCTTCTTTAAGGTTCTGCTCTTCATCGAGCCGGATCATGATATTTCTAAGAAGTTTCATGTTAGTTTATTTCAATAATATGACCTTCTCTATTTCGTTAAAACTGGCTGATTTTATTTTCAGGAAATATATTCCACTTGGCATATTCGATGCTTCCCAGCATAATTTGTGATCTCCATTTTCCTGAAATGATTCGATTAAAGTCTTGATTTTCTGACCTTTCAAATTATAAACTGCCAGCTCTACCATCCCAGATTCCGAAAGATTATAGGAAATATTCAATGTCGGATTAAAAGGATTGGGATATACAGATAACCTGTCAATTCCAGTTACAACATCCTCATCCTCATAAGTGTGAGGAATAATGCTTAATAACACAGGAATTCTTGTTTCCAGCCGATCATCGCTTACCACAATCTCACACTGGTATTCTCCAGGGGGTAACCGCCCCGCATCCAGCTCAATCTCGATCAAACTGAATGAAGAGGCTGGGACCATATCATGTATATCATCTAAATATATCCATGAGAGAGGATTAAACAGGTTCAATATTCCCGATACTTCATGAGGTTCATCTCCATAGCCATCACCCAATAATCGCCATTCAACCACCAGAGAATCCAGATCAGCATAATCAATTTCCGCTTCGATCTCGCTTGAGGCTGATTCCCCGCAGTGCAAATAACCCCACCCATTGGGAGAGATACCAGTCCAGATTATATCCACTCCTGTTCCTAATTCGCTCTCTGTCTCCATTGCTCCACCTGATGCTCCCATGAAAGAAGAAGCTGAATTGATATCTACTGATTCAGGAAAATCAAGCTCTATCTCGCATATCCATTCACTATCCGCACTCATATTGTGAGCGGTAAAATCCCAGTTTACCTGTGTACCGACTAAGAATTCTTCCGTATTGCAGGATACTGCAGAATTCTCAATGTTACGGATATTTTCAGCTTCCACCCTGAGATTTATCTCAACAGCATCTTCCATGTAATTACTAATTATCAGGTTAACAAAGGCAGAATCTCCTTCAGTAAGTTCAAAATTTATCTCTCCGGGTGACATCCATAGACCATCCGGTGCATAACTGCTGAACCAAATTTCAAAGTTCCAGCTTTCTTCTCCGCTGGTAAACACCAACTCGGCAAAAAAGGCATGAGCAAATTCTATATCTTCAGAAACCTGAAAACACAGAATATCATCCAGGCTGATATTTTCCTGGGGCAACATATCGCCGATATCTTCATTATTATCTAAAACTTCGATCCAGGGATCATCAATTGTCATCTCAAGATAAACATCACTCGCCAGTTCAGTGCCATAATTTGTCAGGCTGAGATCAAGAAAAGCCGTCTCACCTGCATGGATAATATTGTCATCCCCGCTTTGGAGAATATATTCATCTATATATAGATATGCCCCTTCCGGCGGTATCATCTGGATATTTTCAATCAAAGTAATTTTATTAAATCCCGTAGCAGTCAGTTGCAGTTCTCCGGGTATCTGCTGTGCTTCTGAAAGATCAAGCTCCAGATATCCCTCATCATCTGTAATTCCTGCGGCTACGATCTCTCCTTCGCGGGATAAACAAACCAGGATATCAGGTTCTCCGGCATTGATCTCAAATACAGGTAAACCCATGAATATCGCCGGCATGTGACTAAGTTCCACTTCTGTGGGGATTTTTGATCGTACTATAAGACTGGGGTCACCAAACATATTCCAGGAAGAAAATTCATCAAATTCACTAGTTACTTCCATAGCATAATTAATGCAATTATACCATAATCCACCGATACTTTGCTTTTCCTCAGCACAAAGAAGGTCTACAAATTCATCCTGACCATATTCCGGGTCACCAATCCACTGGGAGATGCTGCTGCCTAAAAAAGCTATAGCTCCAATAGGTTCTCCATCATCATTAGTAGCACGTAACCAGGCTTCGGAAAAGCAGGTCATCGGCGCAAAATTACCTATCAGACAGGCACAATTACTAATAAAGGGCAGCATTCCTTCATTCTCCAGATTGTTTACGTCGGAAATATAAAATGGTATGGAAAAATAATTTAAATCCTCTCCATGACCCAGATAATTCATTACACCCCGTCCTTCATTAAGTGCATTTGCCAGCATCTGAGTAGTTCCTCCCTGTCCCTCATAAATCTGATCTACCTGCGAATAACCATATTCCAGCAGATCATCACGGATATAATTCATATGCTCCCATCCACCTTCATTATGCTGACCGCCAGGTCCGCCATTATAAGCTGCTCCTATTGCTTTTTCGATCCAGTCACCTTCTATGATATCCCGTTCATAATATACCGTCCGCTCCACCTGCGTTTCCACATCAGCTTCCGATTGGGCACTGAATCTGCCGACCATAATATCCGCATAATAATCTGTACCCGCCACTGCTGCATAATAAGGATCTCCGGCATAACTGCCGTAATTGTAGATCACCGGAATATGATCTGCATCACCTACAAATAATACCCATGCCAGCCCTTCGTCTTCCTCAAAGATGGATTGAATATAGTTAAATAATTGCGTACTGGTTGTCCCAATATCTGAAATAGGAACTATCTCAGTAGCTATTCCCTTTTGCTTTTTCCATTCCACATAAGGCTCCATCGCTTCCATATATCCATCATAACAGACCACTAATATTGTACCGGGGATATCCTCCACTTCCGGGTAACGCTCATCTCTCATATATTCGGTATAATTAACAAAATGATGCTTGTACATTTCCCGAAAATCCCTCACAATCCTGGCAGGCTCAGATGCCTTGATATTCACCGTATCCTCTCCATCTGCATAAACTTCTAACTCCAGACTGGAAAAAACACGAATCTTGCCGCTGACCGGATTATATTGAACCGGATTTATGTGCAGATTGATACCACGGAAATCCCGTATTATATAGGGATCGGAGAGTTGGGCTAATTCTCCTGGATAAAAATTATCTTCACTATACACACTGCCAAAAGTGAAGGGAATTGCGTCATAATCTTCTCCGATTGCAATAGGACCTTTGCTGGGAGCTATTGTAAGATTAAATTCCCTAAAACTCGAATTCAAGATTCGTACTTTCATCATGCTGCTGTTATCAATCAGCAATGCTCTTCTCACCAGCGGTAAACCGGGTTCTCCCTTTCTTGTCACCACTGATTCCCCCTCCAGGCGAAGAAAATAATATTCCTCTCCCTCAATCTCCTGGGGTATGGAACTCAGCTTGTTGATCTCATATCGCAGTGTTGTCCCTTCGTTGTTTGATGAAGAGATGGTCAGTTGATTTTCACCAAAATTATTAATCAGTAGTTCTTCTCCATTTAAATGTAACAAAACTATGCAAATCATTGCCATTAATACTTTTTTCATTTTATCTCCTTTTTTCTGCACTGCGGGGATGTGCCTGCTGATATACTTTTTTCACTTCCTCCAGCGATAAATGCGTATAAAGCTCGGTCGTTGACAGGTTTTCATGTCCCAGCATTTCCTGAACTCCTCGCAGATCCGCCCCATGCTCCAGCAGATGCGTAGCAAAGGCATGACGGATACTGTGCGGTGAATATCCCTTCGTCTGGGCAATTAAATTTAAATAATGGCTTAATATCTCCCTAAGCTCCGGTGCTGTGAGAGATATTCCGCTTTTCGAGACAAAAAATGCGCCTTCTTTTTTATCCGGTTTAAATTCAGGTCGTGCTTCACTATAATGTTTCAATGCTTTACGGCATTCCTTACCGAAAGGAATAATCCTTTCTTTTCGTCTTTTTCCCATCACTTTGATCAACCGGTTAATATAATCTATATTCTTAGTCTGCAACACTCCCACTTCGCTTATCCGTAAGCCGCTGGAATACATTAATTCCAGAATTGCCCGGTTGCGAATGCCAAATTTTGTGCTTTGATCCGGGATTTCCAATAGATTCAACATTTCAGATTCAGTAAAATATCGTGGTAATTTCTTCTCATATCTTGGAATTTTTAAATATTGGGTAGGATCAATTTTAACCAGATTCTCTCGCAGGCAGAATAAAAAGAAATTCTTCAATGTGGTTGCTTTTCGGGCTAAGGTTCGATTATTCCGCCCTTCATTTTTTAACCAGCGCAGATAATCTCTCAATGATATCCGCTTTATTTCATTCAGATCTATGCACCCATCCGGGAAATACTTCACCATGAACACGCTGAATTGATGCAAATCCCCACTATAGGCTGATATCGTGTGCTCAGATAATCCTCTGGATAATAAATACCTGATATACTTATCTATTGCCTGCTGCATTTTTCCAGGAATTCTCCTGCCACTCCGTTTTTATCTTCGTTTTATCAAACTTTATACGCAATCTGCCAAATGAGCCACCCTGACTTTGCAGTGAATAATATTCTGTTTTATTACCTCTGCCCATCTGACTGCTTTCAGTTTTTTTATAATCAAAACTTACTATGCTATCAACATCTATCTCATCAACCAGATAACTAACTACAGAACGGCTCAGAGATGTCAACATTATTATATGATCACAGCCGGTTTTCCTTAATAATTCGGCTTGTTGGCGTGCCAGATCAATAACGTCTGCCTTGAATTCAACTCCTTCTGCAAATTGATGCTTCACTGCCAGGTCTGGTGTATATATAGTAAATATTCCTACTTTCAGACTATCATTGCTGAGTACGAATTTCTTCAAGGTCATTACGCTGTCAGATTCTATGTTGGTTGCCAGCAAGCCAAAATTCGGATACAATTTTTTATAGAAATGCAAATAGTCATTAGGTGAGAATAGCAGTCCTGGCAGTTCCTCCAGATAATTCATGATCAGGCTATCTGATAGCACTGGCAGAAATATTTCACCAGCATATATATTTATGCTCAGGCAACTATCATTTGTCACCTTCTCCAATTGTGCAGTCAGGTTATCAATATCCCCAACTTTAAATTGAGGGTTGATGAAAAAGTTCAAACAGAGCTCATCTGCCCAGATTCCTGCTAATACTATTAAAAGCAATAATAACAATCCCGTTCTTTTCATCTCACCTGCTCCATTTATTAGCAAATTCCAGCATTAGCATTATATTGTCAAAATATATGTTATAGTTTTTAAATTTTGCTGCTGGGGTTGACATTTAATCCTTTCGGCAAATTATGACAGTAGGGAATTTATAGGAGTTTAGATGGATAAAGATATAGTTATTATCATTGGTGCTTACGGCAGCGGTAAAAGCGAATATGCCATTAATTTTACCTGGCAGTTACGTCAAAAAAATATACCAGTCACCCTGGTTGATCTCGATGTGGTTAATCCTTATTTCCGCAGTCGGCAAATGCGTGAAGATTTTGCCCGGCAGGATATTCTCGTTATCGCTCCCGATGGTGAATATACGCATGCTGACCTGCCTATGCTTTCCCCACGCATCATGGGTGCTGTGCAGGACACATCCCGGCAACCTGTCCTCGATGTTGGCGGTGATCCCGCCGGTTGCCGCACTCTTGCCCGTTATGTGGAAAATATCAATAAAAGAGGTTACCGGTTAAAAGTCGTCATCAATACAAGAAGACCTTTTACTTCCGACCACCAAGGCATTGTCAAAATGATAGAATCTCTCGAATATACTTCCCGGCTTAAAACCACAGAGCTAATCTGCAATACTAATCTTATGGAATTTACTGATCCCGCTGTCGTCTCTGAGGGTATCAAAATTATCTCAGGTGTCGCTCAGGAGCGTAACCTTATTTTTTCCGAATATCTGGTCATGGAAAAGTATGAAGATAAAATTCCTGATGGGATTCTGGGCAAAAAGAGAACTCTTATGCAGTACTACCTCAATAAACCATGGGAGCAAAGTAAAGTACACGGTATGATCTAAATATAAAACTCAGTGGTAGGCATGCGACACCAGTTCTATCCCTGAGTTTATAATATTAGAATTACATTGTTTCGCGGTCAAAATTAAAGAAGATTTTTTAAGCACCGAACAATTACTAACAAAACGAACTATTTATTTTTGTATTGTATAATCTTGTATTTGATCTCTCTTTTTAATCACTGCTTATAATTGGTTTCTTTTCTTTGTTCTCTCTGTGGAAAAATCTTACATGATAAATTCAGACCAGGATGATCCAAATAAGCAAAATCAATAAGTTCATTGTCCCAAGATTTAAGTTCGTTTTGTTCGTTTTGTTCGCTGCTTAAAATTCTTACATTACATTATCCGCGTCAATCCGCCAAATCCGTACCATCCGTGTTCTATAACATTCTCACCAGATTATACAATTCCACAAATTCAGGGATAGATAAGGTCTCTGCCCTGCGGACTAAAGCAATTCCCGTCTGTTTCTCCAGTTCTGCTATCTTATCGGCACTCAAGATATATTTCAAATTATTCCTCAGTGTCTTTCTGCGGCTGCGAAAGCTTGTATCCACTATTTCCCAGAATCTCTCCGGGTCTTGTAACTCTGGTATGGATTCCCGCGGATGAAAACTCACCACTGCTGATTCTATCTTAGGCGGTGGGAAAAAGAGATGCGGTTTTACTGTGAATTCATATTTAACATTAAAATAAAATTGTGCCTTGATAGATAAAAAACTATATTCCTTGCATCCTGGTTTTGCCCGTAACCGCTCCGCTACTTCTCGCTGCATCATGATCACCACCAGGGCTATATGCTCCCGAAAACTGATCATTTTCATTATTAAAGGCGATGTTATCTGATATGGGATATTAGCTATTATCTTGATCTTATCTTCCGGCAAAAGCTTTACCCAATTTGCCCTTAACACATCTTCCTTCACCAGATGCAGCCGCGATCCAAATTCTGCTTCAATCCCCGGATACAATTCCTCATCTATCTCAAAAGCCGTCACATTTTTTGTGCATTGTAACAACTCCCGCGTTAATATCCCTCTTCCAGGTCCTATTTCCCAGACTGCCTCACCTCTTTCTATCCTGCCCAGACCAGCAATTTTCCCCGCAATATTCTTATCCTTCAAAAAATGCTGACCTAATTCCTTCTTTGCCCTGAAACCCATCAATTCTCCTTTGCCGCTTCAGTTAAAATTTCCTCTATTTCATCCTTGCCATAATGATACTCTTTATTGCAAAAATGACATTGCACAATAATATCCTCAGATTTCTGCAAACTCTCTTCTAATTCCGTTCTGTCCAGCAGCTTCACACCCATCAAAAACTTCTCACTGGAGCAATCACAGTAGTATCTGGCAGGCTGACTTAGTTTTATCTCAGAATCCAGCCCCTTCAATACCAGCTTCTCCAGTATTTCTTCTATCGTATAGCCCATATCAAGTAAATCCGTCAAATTAGGTAATTCCTTTAAATTGCTTTCCAGTACATCTACCACAGCTTCTTCCGCCTCAGGCATAAGCTGCACCATAAATCCGCCAGCCTGACGTATCACTCCCTCCGGCTCAATCAATACTCCCAAACCCATTGCAGTTGGCACCTGCTCAGATTGACTGTAATAATAACTCAAATCCGTACCTATTTCACCATTCTGCAATTCAATAGTTCCCTGATAGGGAGTCCCGCTCCCCATATCTCTGATCACCGTCAAAGTGCCTTCGCCAATTGCTCCACCCACATTAATAGTGCCATTCTCCCGTAATTTCAATTCCGCAGCAGGATTGTCTATATAACCCTTCACGCGACCCTGATTATCCGAAGTCACTATCACTGTTCTCACTTCTTCACTGCCATTGACCTTCAAAGTCAGCTTCTCATTTTCTGATTTCTGTTCCAGTCCCATCATCAGTGCCGCTGACAGCATTCTGCCCATCAGCACACTGGTTGTTATAGATAATTCATGCACTCTCTGCACTTCCTGCACAGCCTCCAGACAGTCCACTCCAAAAAAACGTATCTGACTGTTACCAGCCATTCCACGTATTATTCTATCCTTCATAATTTACCCGCTAACTTTTTTTCATAATTTTATTTACCCCATTTTTATGTAAAGTCCTATTTTTTAAATCATAAGCTTTTCATGCCCTCGAGCCCTACAAAAAAAATACTTCTCTGCAAAAAATGTATTGACATATTTTCCCTACCCTCCGAGCTTGACAAAGCTTTACTTAATGAGTGAAGTAAAGATGTGTAAAATAACGGGGGCGTAGTTCAG
>CAZAHZ010000154.1:0-8300 GCA_964485055.1 uncultured Candidatus Cloacimonadota bacterium | reverse complement strand
ATAATCTATCTGATCAGCATCCAATAATCATCGGAGCAGGTCCTGCCGGATTGTTTTGTGCTCTGGGGCTAGTGGAAAAGGGATTGAAGCCACTGATATTTGATCAGGGTGATTGCATTGAAGATAGAGATATTAAGATAAGGAAATTCCGACAGGAAGGCATTCTTGACAATCAGAGCAATATTCAATTTGGAGAAGGAGGAGCTGGAGCATATTCTGATGGAAAACTTACAGCTCGTAATCAGGATTATTATTCTCATAAAGTTTATCAATTTCTGGTCAACTTCGGGGCAGACTCTGATATTTTGATAAATGCTCATCCGCATCTGGGAACTGATAAACTAAGGAATATTATCAAGGAAATAAGAAAATTTCTTCTGGACAAGGGATGTAAATTTTTCTGGAATCATAAACTGGAAGATTTGACGATCAATCAAGGTAAAGTTGTGAGCCTGAAAATAAATGGGGAAACCTATCAGCCTGAGATAACAATTTTGGCACCTGGCAATGCCGCGAGAGAGTTATTTAAATTACTGGCTGTTAAAGTGCCAATAGAAAGCAAGGTTTTTGCAGTGGGCTTCAGGATCGAGCATAAGCAGAATTTTATTAATAAGCTGTTTTATGGTGAAAAAACTGATATTACACTTACTGGCGCAGCAGAATATAGAATTAAAGTTCAAAGCGGGGGCAGGAGCGTTTATTCATTTTGCATGTGTCCCGGAGGAATACTTGTTAATGCTGCCAGTGAAGCAGGTGGAATAGTGACTAATGGAATGAGCTGGTCCAAACGGAATGGAAAGTTCTCCAATGCTGCCCTGGTCACGCCAGTAAACATTACTGAGTCAGGTAAAGATATTCTTGCCGGAGTAAAATTTCAGGAGTTGATTGAAGCTAAGTGTTATAAAATTTCGGGAAGTTATAATGCCCCGGCTCAAAATGGCATGGATTTGATTGAAAATAGGCTGACTAAAAAGATCAGAAAAACAACCTGTCTGCCTGGAATAATTGCAGCCAATTTAGCAGATATTTACCCGCCCGAGATTACTTCAGCACTGCGCCAGGCTCTGTTATACTGGGATAAGCGATATAATGGTTTTGCCAGAGAGGGCTTGTTAGTTGCTCCGGAAACCAGGACTTCTTCACCAGTACGAATACTTCGTAATACAAGTACCTGGCAAAGTCTGGGAGCAGAAAACCTGTACCCGATCGGAGAAGGCTCCGGGTATGCCGGAGGGATAATCAGCTCTGCTGCAGATGGTATAAAATTATGTGCCTTAATGAAATATTAACACGGGAACAAAAGTTGCATTATGAAAAATTTTCGTTAGATTATGGAAATAGTATTATAATGTTTATCTATTATAAAAAGATAAAGGAGGATTAGATGAGAAGGATTATGTTTATTTTGTTAGCAGTACTGTCATCTTTGTTACTGTTTGGTGATTTGGATATAGCCCCTGGATTTAATTACAATATGGTAGGTCCCGCTTATACTGGCGAGCCAGTCGGTTTTTTTTCTGATACACTTTTTGTTACCAATACGGGCATAACAGAAGATTTCACGCTCCATCTGGAAACGAGTGAGATACCTGCAGGCTGGAACGTTATGTGGTGTCATGAATATGAAGATGCACTCTGTCATTTTCCCATTTTCCCATGGACTTTTAGTTTTTTGACAGATACAACCATCATGATAGATTTCTCTATCAGTTACGATAACAGTCCGGGGATGCTTGACCTTCACTTGTTCTGGGTAGCAGGATCTATTGATGATGTTGTGATGGATTTTACCTTCAGAACTGAGGATTATGTTAATAATAACAATTCTGATCTAGCTCCGGTTATAGAATTATCTCAGAATTATCCAAATCCATTTAACCCGGAAACAACCATTACCTACTCTTTATCTGAAACTGCCTGTATTGATCTGGCTATCTTTAATATTAAAGGTGAACTTGTAAAAGATTTATTGAATTCTGTTATGGAAGAAGGCGAATATTCAGTAACCTGGAATGGCAGAGATAATAATGATTTCGAAGTACCTAGCGGCATGTATCTCTATAAATTAAATGCCTCAGGAAAAACTGTAACACGTAAAATGATTCTGATGAAATAGGAGAAAAACATGAAAAAAATATTTATCGCTTTATTTTTTGTAATCAGCATTGCACTTGCTGCAAGCCAGTATTGGGTAGTGGCTGAAGTATTCAGCCAGATTGGCTGACCATATTGTGCATCAGCCCGGGCTGGGCTGGCAGATTTGGAAGAATATCCTGATGCGCCGTATTTTATACCACTGATCTGGCAGGGAAATGGTTCTTATCCAAGTCCTCATTATTCCCAACGAGCGGCGATCTATGGTGTTAGCGGAATACCCCATGCACAATGGGGTGGAACCTATCAGATTGTAGGCGGTGGTGGAACCACAATGTTTGCCCAGTATCGCTCCCGCTATAATGCTATGGTAGGTTGGGAAAGTCCTCTGGAAGTTGAAGTTGTGCTCGATCCGAGCTATGCAACTGCTACAGCAGAGATCACAGTGACCGGAGAAATTACTACATCAAATAACAAAGTGATTTTTATTTTAACCAATCATCAAACTGATGATTATTTCTGCTCCGTGATCACCTATGATGAATATGATTTTGACCTGTCAGAAATTGGTGAAACTGGAACTTTTATACATCAAATTAACTCAGGTGGTTACAATATTGATAACCTCACCGTTAATGTTCTGGTTCAGAGTTTGTCACCTAATTATCAAATATTGCAGGCTGGACGTGTTATTGTAGCTGACGAAACAGTACCTTTACATGTTGATACAATTGATTTTGAACCGGTGATGGTTGGCGAAACTGCAATTCAGAATATGCAGATATTTAATTATAGTGACACTGAATTAACTGGTATGCTTTTTCCTCCTATAGGCTTTAATGCCCCCGCAGATTTCTCTGTTCCGGCTCATGATATTATTGATGTGGAAATAGAATTTGCACCTCAGCAGGCAATTAATTACTCCGATATTCTGATCGTAACTACATCACATCCGGATTTTCCCACCTTTTTTGTTAATGTAAATGGTGAAGGATTACCAAGCAATAATAGCGATACTGATGAAATTGCTCTTCTTGCAAAGATTACTGGTAATTACCCCAATCCTTTTAACCCCGAAACTACTATTAAATATTGCCTTTCAGAAGCAGCTTCTGTTGATCTATCTATCTACAATATCCGTGGTGAATTAGTTACTGTTCTCGATAGTGGTTACAAGCCTGCAGGAGATCATCAGATTATCTGGCAGGCGGAAAATCTGGCTGCTGGTGTTTATCTGGCAAGGTTGCGAACTGGTAACCTGATCTCTGAGCATAAATTGTTATTACTCAAATAATTCATACGGGAGGTATGATGAAAAAACTAATAATCTTTGCTTTGTTCCTAAACATTATCGTTATGTTATCCGCATCGCAGATTTGGGTTGTGGCTGAAGTTTTCAGTCAAATTGGCTGAGGGTACTGTGCATCAGCCCGGCAAGGTTTGCTGGATGTGGATAATGACCATAATGTAGATTATTTTATTCCCTTGATCTGGCAGGGTAACGGAACTTGGCCCAGCCCCGGCTATAGCACCAGAGGTTCGATGTATGGTGTTGGTGGTATCCCGCACTCACAATGGAATGGTTTTCAGGAAATTGTTGGCGGTGCTGGAACTACTATGTACAATTACTATATCAATATGTATAATCAATTAGTAGATGATGTCAGCCCCCTGGAAATGCAGGTTGGTCTGGGTTTTGATACCAATGGAGATTTATTGGTTCAGGCTAATGTCCAGGTGACCGAGAATATCACAACCACCAACAACAAGATTGTCTATATCATCAAATGGCATCAGACTAATGATTATTTCTGTACTGTGGTTCAATATAATTATGAGAATTTCAGTTTAACTTCTATAGGAGAAACAGGAAGCTATAGTCACAGCTTTCCTATGAATAATGCCTGGAATATTGAAGATTTATATGCTGTAGCTATCGTTCAGACTTATAGCGGGAATCATGCAATTCTTCAGGCTGGTCAAACTCAATTGACTGGTCTGGTCGCTGGTATTGGCAGCAATGTTCAATCTGGTCCTCCTTCTCTGGCAGTTAATTTCACCAGTTTATCCTACCCGATTACCGGCATCGAAAGTTGGGAATGGGATGTTGATGGAGACGGGGTCTATGATTATACGGAAGAAAATCCCTATCATCTTTATGATACACCTGGAAGTTATGATGTGACTTTGCGGATTGGTATGGAAGGTGAATATAATGAAGTAACAGTTCCAGGATTTATTACCGTTACGGAAGATGCTGTTGCCGAAGGTATAGTTTCAGGTATCTGGCATAGCGATATTGGTCCTTACCTGGCTACAGGAGACCTTCTTGTTAATCCCGGAAATATCCTCGTAATTGAACCTGGCACAACGATATTCATGGAGAATGGTGCTGAGTTTCTGGTTAAAGGACAATTAATTGCTGATGCCCGTGGCGGTGATATGATCATCTTCAGGTCTGAAAGTGACTGGACTGGTCTGCATATTATGGATACATCGGAAGAGAATATTATTGCCTGGTGCGAGATCACCGGAGCCACAGAATCCGCTATCTACGTTGATAACTCTGATTGTGATGTCATTGATAATCTTATCCACCATAACCAGGGTTCTGCTCTCGGAGCTGGTATAGAACTGCTGGATGTAGCTGATCTGGTGGTTTCGGGTAATTTTATAACTAATAACACCAGTAGTGGTTTAACTGGCGGAATTTCCATGACAAATGGCTACCCGTTTATTCATAATAATATTATCGTAAATAATACTGCAAATACTGCTGGTGCTTTCAGCATCAAGCAGAATTCAAATCCCGTTCTAACTAATAATACGATTGCTGGTAATGTTGGAGTTAATGGAGCTTTTCTTCTTTTTAATTCTCACCCTACATTAGTTAATTGCATTGTTCAGACAGAAGGTAATATTTTTGCCATAATTGCCAGCTCTGCCACTGTCACATATTCCTGTCTTTCTGGTGGTTATGACGGGGAAGGTAATATTGATGCTGATCCTATGTTTGTTACCCCCAGTGAAGGATACGGCTCGGAATTTGATGGCATGACCGCTGACTGGCGTCTCATGGCTGGATCGCTCTGTATTGATGCCGGTGACCCTAATGTGGTTTATAATGATCTGGATGGCTCCCGCTGTGATATGGGCGCTTTTGGCTGGAATGGTTTCCCGGATTATGGGCTGACGGATAATGATAATAATAATATTTCTCCTATAGTCTCTGAATTGAAAGCATATCCGAATCCTTTCAATCCTCTCACTAATATCAGCTTTTCCTTATCAGAACCCTCTGAGATCACTCTCGATGTCTTCAATATCAAGGGGCAATTGATCGAAAATCTTGCTCACAGAAGGTTCGAAGCTGGAGACCATCAAATTAGCTGGAATGCTGATAATTTCGCCTCCGGCATATATTTCATTAGATTAAATAATGGCTCAGGAATTAATTTCAGTAAAGTAATCCTTATGAAATAGTAAACCCAAAATTTACACCACGAATAATACGAATATACACGAATAATATTTTCAGTGTATTCTAGTGTATTCTAATGTAGGGGCAGACCCAAGTGTCTGCCCTTTATATTATAGTACTTTCCCAAAATTATAATCCAAAACCGCCCAGCCAAGTGGACGTGCACCGCTAATGTATCCATAAGTGGGGCGCAGACACGATCAAATTTCATCCTACACCCAAATCCCCGCAATTCTCACCTTCCGCTCGATGCACTCCAAAATCAACCCAGCTAAGTCAGACGTGTACCGCTGGCGGTATCCCGCAAGTGGGACGCAGATGACGACTTTTCAAATCAAGACTTAATTATCATAAAAAGCCATGTTACATTTTCTTCCATTCAAAATTTAAAATTCCTAATTCAAAATTATCTGGGATCTTCCTATCCCCCAGCTAGGTCAGTCCCGATACATCGGGATGAACTGTACCCAGGACAAGGCTTCTGGACGACCATATCAATCCAGCTAAGTCAGACGTGTACCGCTGGCGGTATCCCGCAAGTGGGACGCAGATGACGACCTTCCACATCAAGACCCAATTATCATAAAAAGCCAAGTTACATTATATTTCATTCAAAATTTAAAATTCATAATTCAAAATTATCTACCCTATATCCCATTCTCTTTCCCACAAACTCCTATTGACCACCAAATAGCAAATGAGATTCATATCTTCAACCAAATTAATTGATATTATCCGAAATATTTTTATTTCCTACTTATATTCTCCACCGGAAATTCATCAATCAATCCCACGCTATACCGCAATATCAAAGAAGCATCATAAGCCTCAACAGCCCCATTTCCATCTACATCAGCTACCTCAATCCTCCACTCTTCCCAAGGCAATGTTGTCCCTTCCGGCACTAAAAGGCAAAAATACTGCAATACCAGAGATGCATCCATAGCTTCAACTTCGAGATTATGATCAGGATCACCATAAGGATATCCACCTGTTATATTCTCAGACATCAGACTCGCATTCCCATGACAATCATAAGCGCAAACACATAATTCTCCCATTATTCCAACTAAGCTGATCTCCGGCGTAATACAGTTATTAAATAAATCTCCATCTCTAAATACACTGAAATATTCAAAATCATCATCAACTGGTTCACTCCATAAAAGATATCCATCTTCAAATCTCAGCTCTGCTGGTACTACAGGAGCCAGATTATCTACTGAATACCCCTGCTCTATTTCGCTTACCCAGTTGCCTTCATCCATTGCTGCTATCACCCTGAAACTAATCAATCCACTATTGGTGGCTGTAGAATCATAAGGTGTAATCACAATAACATTATATTCTTCAACTCCATAACCATAAATTGAGTTTACTCCAGTCCAGCCATTATCAGTCTCTATTTCTATGGTGTAACCTTCGGTTGTTCTCAAGGTGTCAGTATCATAAAAACTCCGGCTGAAATTAACATTTGCCAAGCCACCCTGATCGTCCGGAATATCTGTTATTGCCAGAATAACCGGTTCTGCTGATTCCACCATGATCGTTGTGCTATCTATAGATGTATTTAGCTGTCCATACACTGTTAAGATAACTTCAAAAAATCCTGCATTTTCATAAATATAAACAGGATTTACCTCTACGCTGATTTCTCCATCGCCAAAATCCCATAGCAAAGAATCTATGGTGCCTACTGACTGATTTATAAAAGTAACCGTATAAGGTGAACAACCATGATTACCGGAAACATCAAAAGCAGCAATTACTTCCTCCGGTTCTATTACTTCAATATAATTCTCTTTTGTTTCAGTATCAGTGCCATAAGTTCCATAAACGGTCAGAGATATTGTATATAGCCCGGGATTTTGATATTCATGAGTAGGATTTATCTCTATACTTGTCTCGCCATCCCCGAAATCCCAGAATAAACTATCTACCTCACCTAATGACATATTGATAAATTCAACCTCTAAAGGTGATACACCAGCCAATGGTGAAGCAGAAAAATTCGCTTCGGGTGGGATATGCAATTCCAATACTGTGATATATTCCGTCCTGGTCATTGAGTCCGTTCCGCCAGGTCCCGTCGCTGTGAAAGTTACACTATAAATTCCCGGAATTGCATATACATAAACAGGATTGGCTTGATTAGATGAACCTCCATCTCCAAAAAACCAGTTGTATTCTGTAACTGGTCCCGTTATATCATGAGAAAATTGCACGACAAGTGGGGCAGAACCTTCTACAGGTTCACCTGTGAAATCGTTAATAACCGGAGCCGGAGAGCCCTGGTCATAATAGAATGCGCCTATATCCGCGATAGTGCCATCCGGGTCATAATAGACAGGATCAGGATATCCGGCATCTATACAAGGCGAATCCTCCCAAAGATGCCAATCTGCCGTTTCCTGGGTCCCCGGATCAAACGGAGGTCCATTGGGTTCTGAAATGAAATCAACATCCTGTCCAATAACATAATTCCAATCGTCATCTCTAAAACGGAAATAATTGATTGGATTTTCACCAAAATAATACAAATCTATCTGAGCAGTCCAATACTCACCTGTCCATTCCATTTGATCCTCATACCTAGTATTATCACCAACAAGAAAATAATAGGGAGTCTGACAATTTTCCTGTGTTGCCAGATAAAATGTGATTACGCTATCTTCAACTGACCAGCTATAATTCCCATAATGAGGTGAAGCAATTACCATCGGGT
>CAZAHZ010000153.1:0-8407 GCA_964485055.1 uncultured Candidatus Cloacimonadota bacterium | reverse complement strand
TTTTTTTTCACGCTTGTAAAACATTTGGAATTAACAGCTTACATAGGCAAAATAAAAAACAGCTTTTTTCTCTTTTCAAAGCTCTACCTGAATCAATTATAGAATACATATTCTCTTCTTTTCGCGTACTTTCGCGGCTTCTTGATGAGCCGTAGTCATCGAAGGCTATTCGCGGTTGATAATCTTCCTGTTTAATTTCGGTTAATCCGAATTAGGTTATATTTGATTCCCTGTCTGTAGCCCTTATTTTCGAGTTTCAGTCGCAGTTGATTCATCCATTTTGTTTTTTTACCCGATAACTCGATCACACCCAGATCATTATGCAGGATATTGCTGGTGAATAACCGGCTGATCACAATATCTTCCCTGATCCACGGTATCAGTTCGCTCAGTATCTCGATATAGTCATCAATCGGCATCTGCTCAATTTTCCCCTCTTTCCAGAGTTTTGCCAATTCCGTTCCCCGATAGATCACCAGGTTATGCAGCTTCACTTCTTTGATGCCCGGATTATCGGATACCCATTGGATCGTTTTCTGCATATCACTAAAATCTTCGCCCGGTATTCCCATGATCAAATGCACTCCGGTTTCGATACCATATCTCTGACACAGGTTGATGGCGTTTTCACTGTCCTCCTGACTGTGTCCCCGCCTCAGATAATCCAGACTCGCCTGATGAATGCTCTGCACCCCAATTTCCAGAATTACACTTTTGGATAATGATCTCAGCATCTCACAGATGTCTTCATCCACATAATCCGGTCGCGTGGATATTACCAGTCCTTTTATTTGCGGATAACTTAACGCCCGGCTGAATATATCCCTGAGGTAATCAATATTTCCGGCTGTTGAGGTTTCATCCTGAAAATAAGCTATAAATGACTCTGCTCTTGTGTTTCTGCTGATTATTTCTATGCCTTTATCCAATTGCTGTTCTATGCTTAATGCTCTATTTTGATAGTCGCCCCTGAAACTGTCCGGATTGCAATATACACATCCCCCCGCTTGACGGTGAGGACAGGGTATCCCCGTGCTAACTCCCACGCGATATACTTTTTCGCCATACAGCTTGAACATGTGATCAGAATATGTGCGGATAAGGTCTGATAACTGCATGAATACGATTATAAACTCTTTAGATTACCGGCAACCTGGTCTGCTATCACGGGCAGTTCTCCCGGTTGCAGGCAAAGTACATCAAAAAGCAGTTCTCCTTCCCGCAATATTCCCAAGATCGGGAAATCACCCTGAAGTAATTTGTGATGCATTATCTCAGCCTGATGAGGTTCGCCAAAAACTATCTGCACTGCCAGGCTGGGTATCTCCAGATGTGGCATGGTTCCTCCGCCGCATCTGCCCTGACTTTCTACGATTTTTGCAGTTATTCCGTTTCTATCCAGTAATATCAGCAATTCTTCCGCCAGCTTCTGCTTCTCCGGCATATCTCGATTCAGCAAGGCAAATATTGGTAAACTGGCAAATAGTTCTTCATCATTCAAATATGCCTGCATCACGCTGATCAAAACAGAGATAGTCATCTTCCCCACTCGCAAAACCCGCATCAGCGGAGCTTTGGATATTTCTTTGATCAACACTGACTTACCGGCAATTATCCCCGCCTGCGGTCCGCCCAGAAGTTTATCTCCACTAAAACAGATAAGATCAACACCTGTTGCCAGAGCTGATCTCACGTCAGGTTCTGCTCCCATATCCAGGTTGACAGGCTTTCTCAATAATCCGCTGCCGATGTCATAAACCACCATCAGATCATGCTGATGCGCCAGTTCCACTAATTCTGCCAATTCCACTTCTTCACTAAATCCGCCGATAAAATAGTTCGATTTATGTGCTTTAAAGATTATCTTCGTTTCATCTGTAATTGCCTGGCGATAATCATCCAGTTTTGTCCGGTTTGTGCAGCCAACTTCCACCATCTTTGCACCCGAAGCTGCCATTATGTCCGGTATGCGAAAAGACCCGCCGATCTCGATCAATTCTCCCCTCGAAATGATCACTTCTCTGCCTTCCGCCAGTGTTTTCAGGATCAGCATCACCGCTGCTGCATTATTATTCACCACCACCGCATCTTCCGCTCCCGTGATCTCTTTTAATAAGTCCCGGACATGATCATTGCGATGCCCGCGCTTACCGCTTTCCAAATCAAATTCCAGGTTGCTGTAGCCGGATACAATACGTTGCAGATCGCTGATCACCTTATCTCCCAGAGGCGCCCTGCCCAGATTCGTGTGCAACACTATGCCACTGCCATTGATCACTGGCTTCAGACTGCATGCCGTCTTCTTCTCCATTATTTTTTCACATTTATGAATTATTTCTGTAATTGTCTTTGCCCGGCTGCCCTGCTCTATTTCTTCCCGCGCTTGATCTATATAGCTTCGCACCATTTCTGTGACTCGCTCTAAGCCAAACCTCCTGATCAAGCCCTGGCAATCAGGTTCCTGCAAAACTTTATCTACTCCCGGTAAATTCCGGTATTCTGCCTTATTCATCTTCACCCTCTCCTTGATCTTTATAACATTCATACCAGATCAGTCTGCTGCCGGTAAATTCGACCTCGCATTCATTTGATTCATATACATTGCTCAAACCACCAAAAAATTCATTATATTCCATATTAGTTATATCAAATCTAAATCCCCGCAAAGTCAGTTTACTGATGCTGCCTAAACTGAAAAATGATACTGTCCGCCCCAACCGGTTCTTTAGAATATGTTTGCCCGGTGACAGAAACCTGATCTTGCCCCAATTGTCATAAAGGCAGACTTCAATTTCACATTTGGGAGCATAACGACCGATAAAATAGAAGATCAGGATATTCTGCAGTAAGTGATCAGTACGGCAGCCCAGTGCTGAGATAATATTTATCCGGCAGGGATGACAACTGATTGCATAAGCCACTGCCTTTTCCATATCTGAACTATTCTGCTCCACCTGGTGAATGATCAAACTTTCCGGAAATATCTCGCGTATATCTGCCGCCGATGAATCCAGATCTCCAATGATCACATCCGGCACAATACCCATCTCACGGCAGATTTTACTGCCACCATCAGCCGCTATCACCATATCCGCCCCGGCTAAAGCCTCATCTAATACTCTTTTTATCGGCTTCTCACCATTTGCAATTATACAGATCATTTTTACTTTGTCTTTTTTCATAATTCCCTTTTATCCTTCCGGCATTAAGTTCACTCCCCTCCATTTATTGTCCAGAAAAAATTCTCAACTTCTCATCTTCTCCCATTCACGAATCTCGAGTTTCGAATCACGACTACCCTCTTCTCATCTTCACATCTTCCCATCTTCATCCATCATCCATCATCCATTATCCATCATCCATTTATTATTCCCCCTCCCATCTTCACATCTTCCTATTATAATTTTCTATTTTCAATTTTCAATTTTCAATTAGTATCCCCTCCCCCGTACGGGCAGACCCATGTGTCTGCCCGTACAAAAATTGAGATATATAAAATTCCTGAGGGATACCAGCTCAATTATCACAAAATCATAATTTATTTCAGTCATTTTTCAGCAATTTACCAGAAATATCGTGGCTATTTAGTGGAACAACTTAGCACAATATAACAATAAAATGTTATATTGTGCTTTGTTGTTCCACTTTATGGTTTTGGTAATGCTTGTGAGAAGTATATATATATGATAAAAAGAGAAATATCTGCGGTTGAGAGAACTATAGTATAAATTTAGTGTAATGATCACTAAAATTATATCAAAATATTGATGATTTTAGTGCGAAAGATAGTATATTATGATTAATAATACTTATAAAATACTAATCAACTATTCACTTTTATCATGCAGATTTTTTTTATTTTAAAAAATTATGTTGGTCAAACTTTCCAGTTTGATTGAATTTAAAAACTTAATATAGAAAGATTAAGCTACATGGGAAAATGTAAATAGACAAACTGAACAGTCTCTTTCGGGGGGGATGATAGATATTGTGCACTTTATCATTGACAAAAAAAGGGGTGGAAAAGTTATTTTCAAAAATTTAGAATGTAGGAGAATACATTATGCAGAAGATATTAGTCACTGGCGGAGTGGGTCAGATTGGCTCCGAACTGGTAATGGAATTACGTCGCGTATATGGTGCAGATAATGTGATCTGCGGAGTAAACCGCACGCATCCGGAAGGCATCTTAAAAGAATCAGGACCTTTTGAGATCGTGGATTGTACTAATGTACATCAGGTAGCGGACGTGGTTAAAAAGTATAAAGTTGACAGTATTTATCATCTGGCAGCGATCTTATCGGCAGTAGCGGAAGCCAAGCCCAATCTTGCCTGGAATGTGAATATCAATGCCTTATACAACGTTCTGGAAGTGGCGAGGGAAGAGAAATGTGCCGTGTTCACACCGAGTTCAATTGGAGCATTTGGTTCGAGTACTCCGCTGGATAACACACCACAGGATACGATCCAGCGACCCTCCACCATGTATGGTGTGACCAAGGTGGCGGGTGAATTATTATGCGATTACTACTACAAGCGTTTTGGCGTTGATACGCGAGGTGTCCGTTTTCCGGGCATAATTTCCAATGTAACCTTACCGGGTGGCGGGACAACAGATTATGCAGTGGAGATATATTATGAAGCGATCAAGCATAAGAAATATACCTGTAATCTACCGGCAGGGACTTTCCTGGATATGATGTATATGCCGGATGCCTTGAAGGCAGCTATAGACCTGATGGAAGCCGATCCAGCCAGGTTTATTCACCGCAATGCCTTCAACGTGACTGCCATGAGCTTTGATCCTGAGATCATTGCTGCTGAAATCAAGAAGCATATACCAGAATTCGTGATGGATTACAAGGTTGATAAAGTCAAAGAGGGGATCGCCAATAGCTGGCCCAATTCCATGGATGACAGTGCAGCGAGGGCAGAATGGGATTGGGAGCCATCCTACGATCTGGAAGCAATGACTATTGATATGCTCACCGTTTTAGGGAAAAAGCTTAGATAGTATGATAATAGGAATCGGTACAGATCTCATAGAAGTAGCACGGCTGGAGAAAAGCATAAGTAAACCAGGTTTTCTGACGAGGATTTTTACAGCGAGGGAGCTGGAAATCTGCGAGCATAAGCAATCGCGGATACAGAGCCTGGCGGCGCGTTTTGCAGCCAAGGAAGCCTGCATGAAGGCAATGGGAACCGGCTGGACGGAAGGTGTCGGCTTTCAGGAGATTGAAGTATTGAATAATGAAAATGGAGCACCGCAGGTATATCTTCATGGCAAAACGAGTGCCAAAGCGAAGGAACTGGGCGTAACGCAGATTCATATATCGCTGTCGCATTTGAAAGAGATTGCAACAGCTACTGTAATACTGGAAAAATAAATTAAACGGAGGAAACTATGGCTTTAGAAAAATTAAACAAAGCCTTACAGGTTGAAATTGACGACTTATTTGCCAAAGGCACAGCCAAAGGCAAGGAATTGGAAATCACAGACATCATCAAGCCTTCAGGTAAAAAAGGACCCCGCTATCTGATTGAGGGCTATGGAGACAAACAATTTATCAAGATGAATGCAAATTCTTATCTGGGTATGAGCATGCACCCCCAAATTATTAAAGCCGAAGAAACTGCTGCTCATAAATACGGCGTGGGACCTGGAGCTGTGCGTTTTATCAGCGGAACACATACTCCCCATATCGAGCTTGAAGAGAAACTGGCAAAATTCCATGGTCGCGAAGCAGCCATGATCTTCTCTTCAGCCTACGTAACTTCTCTGGGAGTGATCTATCCCCTGACCGATAAAGAAACTGTTTTGGTATCCGACGAACTGAATCATAACTGCATAATCCAGGCGATGCGTCTTTGCCGTCCGGCTGGCAAATTTATTTATAAGCATAATAATATGGAAGATCTGCGGGCTAAATTGGAAGAAGCAGTTGGAAAAGGGAAACGCTGCCTGGTGATCACGGATGGAATCTTCTCGATGCGTGGAGACCATTGCCCCTTGGATAAACTGGTGCCTATCTGTAAGGAATATGATGATAAATTTGAGCAGGGCGTTATCATAATCGCTGATGATTCTCATGGCGTGGGAGCATTTGGAGCTACAGGACGCGGAACCGAAGAATATACGGGAGCCAAAGTGGATATTCTGATCGGCACAATGGGTAAAGCTTTTGGTGTAAATGGCGGTTACGTGGTTTCTTCAAAAGCAGTACTTGAATATCTGCGTCAGAAAGCCCCCATGTATATTTACAGTAATCCGATCACCTGTTCGGAAGCTGCAGCAGTGCTGAAAGTGCTGGAAATTGTGGATACACCTGCAGGAAAGGAAAGGATCGCCCATCTGGCAAAGATGACGGCAAAATTCGAGAAAGGACTGATTGATCTGGGTTATGAAACCATTCCTGGACCGCATCCTGTTATTCCGCTGATGGTTCGCGATACGCCAAAAACTGCTGACCTGGTGAAATATCTCACAGCTAACGGCGTACTTGGCACCGGCTTGAACTTCCCGGTTGTTCCCAAAGGTGATGAAGAGATCCGCTTCCAGGTTAATGGCGATCACACCGAAGCAGATATAGACTTCGTGCTCGATATTCTCAAAAAATACAAAGAGCAATAAATTTATAATTAAAATCCCGTTCCGGTTCCGAAACGGGATTTTACTTTTTATATGAAAGATAAAGGCAAACTATACCTGGTGCCAACTCCCATTGGCAATCTGATGGATATTACCCTGCGGGCTTTGGAAATATTGAAATCGGTGGCAATTATCGGGGCTGAAGATACTCGTAATTCTGCATTTCTGCTTAACCATTTTAAAATAGAAACTCCCCTGATCAGTTATCATAAATTTAATGAAAAGAAGCGTAGCTCAGAATTTCTGCAAAGATTGAACAATGGCGAAGACATCGCTATTATCAGCGACGCCGGCACTCCGGGTGTTAGTGATCCTGCCTCTGAAATTATTAAAGAAGCGATAGAAAACGGTATTCGGTTAGAAGTTCTGCCAGGAGCGACGGCATTTGTCCCTGCTTTAGTCGGTTCGGGATTTAATAGCGACCATTTTTATTTCATTGGTTTTCTGCCGGAAAAAAAGAAAGATAAAACTATCCTTCTGGAAAGACTGGAATCCTGCCCTGATACTTTGATCTTTTACGTTTCACCCCATGATCTGCTTTCTTTTGCTGACGACCTGCTGCAGAGCTTTGGCAATAGAACTATCTGTTTGGCAAGGGAACTATCAAAAATATATGAAGAATATATCCGCACCACTTTAACCAAAATAGTGGAAAAGAAGATAAAAATTATCTTGAAAGGTGAATTTGTAGCCATCGTAGCCGGAAAGCCAGAAAATGAAATTACTGATGCTGAGCTGCAAAAGATGATCAAGGATCTAATTGCAGAGGGTTTATCAAACCGGGAAATTATTTCCATGATCTCCAAAAAAGAAAATATCTCACCGAATCGCCTTAAGAAAATAATTTATTCATAATCAGTAATTTTTCAATCAAGCATCTTTCCTGTTAAATTAATGGTATCAACCACTTTAAGTTGTTTGAGAATACCTCAAGCTGTTTAGGAATGCATCAGGATGTATAGGAGTACATTAAGCGCCTTAATGTGATTGATTTAGGGAATTATACTTTGGATGTGAGATCAGCCTTTTTACCGAAAACTTCGTTTTCGCACATTATCACGGATAATGTACTCCTAGACTGTCGGGAAATTTTTGGTAACTTTTTAGTAATTGAAGTAAAAGGACATATTAAGATTTATAGGAGTACATTAAGCGCTTTAATGTGATTAGTATAAATAGAAATTAACTTTTGGATACGAGACTATCAGGATATTTGGTGTTTTTTTTATTAATTGAAATAACGGGGTACTTTACTTTGTTTTCTTTCAATTAAAGATGATCTAATTACTATGACAGGTAAAACAACATAATTATTACTGGTGCAATGAATGACCTAACGGTACAAATAAAGTGATCAATAATATTGCTTTTCAGCTTTTACTTGACTAAATATCAGCAAAAGACTTTTTCATAAAAAAAAGGGAAAGTGAATAATCTAAACTTGCTGGAGGACTATGAAATATTTATGTAAGTTGGTTTTTTATTTCCTGTTAATAATATCAGGGATGAATTCGCTAGCTTTATATTCAGAGGAAGATGTGTTAAAAATTAAACTGGAGTATATAGAGTGGTTAACTCGATTTTTTGAATTGTCGCCGGCAACAATATGCACACCAGAGATTAGCGGATTGTTATTAGAAGTCACTGGCAAACCGCAATTTAAGTGTGAAATAGAGGAATTAAATGCGGAAATCTTCTGAACTTGCTAGTGTCATGTCATTGATCAATTGTCGGATAAAGTCTTTTAAGCTTTATACG
>CAZAHZ010000152.1:0-8415 GCA_964485055.1 uncultured Candidatus Cloacimonadota bacterium | reverse complement strand
TGGTGGTGGATGCTCGATTGATTACTCCTCAATTCACTGCCACACCGGATTGCCAGCTATCTTATTACATCAGAACCTATAACCAGCCCTCTGGAGGTGGCAGCTTTGGTGTGGAAGTTTCCTTAGATGGGAATAACTGGTCTTTTATTGAGCAGATAGATATGACTACCCTATCTCTGGATTACGAGCTGCGTACTCTTTCTCTGGCAGATTATTCTGGTTCAAATATCTATGTAGCTTTCCGTATGTATGATAATACCAATTATAATTGTGCTGGTCTTCTTATTGACGATGTTGTGATCAGCGGAAATCCGGTTGCTTTAGATGAATGGCTGAGCCTGAACGGGGAAGAAAGTCTGGTGGGTTCAATCGATCCGGGCGGCAGCTTTGATATTGAAGTCGGCTATGATGCTGCTGATTTGCCGGAAGGCTGGTATTCAGCAGAAATAGAATTTAGCTGCAATGATCCGCTTAATCCTCAGACCTCGATAATGGCAGAACTTACAGTCGGTTATCCTCACATCAGTGTCTATCCCGATACACTTAACTACTGGGAAACACTGGTTGGTGAAGAACTATGGCAAAGCTTTTTTATCGAAAACATGGGGGATCTATCCTTGACTGGAGAAATGAATGTCCCAGATGGTTTCACTGTGCTGGAGGATACCTTGAACTGGGTGAGAGAAGAATTGCCTGATCAAGCTCGTAATACAATGTTTGAGTTTTCCATCGATCCCTGGATGTATCAGAATTACTATCTGATATTTGCTCCTGATACCTCTGGTAACTATGATAGTGAACTGGTTATTTCTCACAATGCCCCTGAAGCATCAGTCACAATTAACATAGGTGCTCAGGCTGTGGGATTACCGCAGGTAACTACTTCTGAAATAACAGAGATCACAAATTACTCAGCAACTGGTGGGGGTAATGTGGTTAGTGATGGAAATCATACACTTAATTCCAGAGGTATTTGCTGGAATGAAACAGGGCAACCTTCCATAGAGATGGATATGTTCACTGAAGATGGTAATGAATTGGGTGAATTTATCAGCAGCATGGAATTTTTAATGCCGGGTACTACATATTACGTAAGGGCTTATGCCACTAATTATTATGGTTGTGCTTACGGAGAAGAGATCACCTTTAATACTTCCGGTCCACAGATGACCCTATCTGTAGATGAGCTGCCTGATTTTGGAGAAGTAGGTATGGGAGCTTGTTCTATGGAACTTTCTTATACGGTTTCCGGGACAGATTTAGAAGATGATATCATGATCTTTGCGCCCATGGGATTTCAGGTGGCAATAAATGATGCACGTGATCTGATATTTTCAGATATTATAAATATAGAGCAGGTGGATGGTGAAATTCCCGAAACCACCATTTTCGTGCGGTTCTGTCCTGATGCCATGATGTACTATGATGATTTTATTACGCACTATACCATGAATTCTCAGGGTAGATATGTACATGTAAGCGGAACAGGTGTGATGCCGCCTGTTATGAATATTTCCGTGGCAACGCTTCCCGACTTTGGAGAATGGGAAGCAGGAACTGCCTCTACAGCCGAGATGTACTCAATTTCCGGCTTCGATCTGCTGGGTGAAATAGTGATAACAGCACCAGCAGGTTTTGAGATTTCTCTCCTGCCCGAACGTGTTTCACAAAACAGGACTGGCTTGAGTAGAGACGAAAGAGTTTACACAAGTGAACTGATCCTGGAACCAGAGAATGGAATTTTGGAAGAAACTTTCATTTATGCACGTTTTGTTCCGCAGCAAAGCGGATCATACCTGGGAGAGATTATGCATCAGCCGCTCTATGGATACCCCGGATTTGTACAGGTCAGCGGTACTTGTATCTCACAGCCGGTTGTTGAAACTGCCTGGATCTCTGATATTTCTTATACAACTGCCACTGGTGGCGGAAATGTCATCTCGGATGGAGGCTTAGATGTAACTGCCAGAGGTATTTGCTGGAGTAGTGAACCTGATCCTACACTGGATGATGCTTTTACAATTGATGGCACGGGAACCGGCAGCTATATCAGTATTCTAACAAACCTGACGGAAAATACGAATTATTACTTGCGTGCTTATGCCACTAATGATCTGGGTACATCCTATGGCAATGTTGTCTTATTTACCACATTAGCCCTTCCGGTCATAGAGCTTCCCGATAATTTCACATTTTCCGAAGATGGCAGCTTAACGGTTGATTTCGATCAATATGTAAATGATCCTGACAGTTATGAACTGAACCTTGCCTGCAGTGGAAACCTGAATGTAAATATCGAAATTAGCGCTCTGATGGTTACCTTTACCTCAGCAGCAGACTGGTTTGGTACGGAAAATATTACTTTTATTGTCAGTGATGACCGCTCCCGCGCTACGGCAGAGGATAATGTGGACATCATTGTCACGCCGATTAATGATGCTCCCACTATCGAACTGCCGGAAAGCTTCACTTTTGCGGAAGATGACGTTCTGGAAGTGGATTTTGGGGAGTTTGTGGACGATGTGGACAATATAGACCTCGTACTTAGTGTAACAGGCGAAGAATATATAAGCATAAATATTACTGATCTGGCAGTTTCGTTTTCTGCTCCTGAAAACTGGTTCGGCTCTGAAATATTGACGTTCACAGTAGATGATCAGCAGAGCAGAGCATTTGCATCTGATGATGTGGAAATAATAGTTAGTTCTGTTAATGATGTTCCCATTGCTGATGCCGGTGGTCCATATACCGGTGAGGCTGATGCTGGCGGATACTGTGAAATAATACTCAATGGCACAGGCTCTTATGATATTGACGGTGAAATTGTAGAATGGCTCTGGAGCTGGGAAAGTGGTTCTGCTAATGGTGAAGAAGTTCTGGCAGAATTTCCTGCTGGTACTACGGAAGTTACGCTGACTGTCACCGATAATGAAAGTGGCAGTGGAACTGATACTGCTCAGATTATCATCGGCAGTTATGATAATCTGCCTCCGGTAGCTGTGACTGATGAATTTACCTTGAATGAAGATAGCTTACTGGCAGAAAATGTATTAGCAAATGACTATGATCCTGATGCATATCCACAATCATTAACTGCTGAACCGGTTAGCGGAGTAAGCAATGGAGCTTTGGACTTTGCTGAGGATGGTGATTTTACTTATCTGCCTGCTCTGAACTGGTATGGAACAGATAGTTTCAGTTACCGGGTTTATGATGGAGCAGATTACAGTGAACCTGTAACCGTGACTCTGACAGTTACTCCGGTTAATGATGCACCCACAATAGAATTACCAGAGAGTTTTACTTTTGTTGAAGATGGCGTATTGGAAGTGGATTTTGTGGACTTTGTGGACGATGTGGACAATGTGGACTTAGTGCTCACAGTGTCTGGTTATAATCAAATAAGTGCGGATATTACTGATATGATGGTTACTTTCACTGCTGCAGAAAACTGGAATGGCTCTGAAACTATTATCTTCACTGTAGATGATCAGCAAGGCAGAGCATTTGCTTCAGATGAAGTTGAGATCATCGTAACTTCCGTAAATGATGCTCCAGTTGCAAATGCCGGTGAGGAATACACTGGTCAGGCTGTTGTCACCGGATTCTGTGAAATATTGCTCAATGGCTCCGGCTCTTATGATATCGATGGAGAAATCGTTGCCTGGCTCTGGACTTGGGAGGACGGTTCTGCTTCCGGTGAAGAAGTCCTGGCTTTATTCCCAGTAGGAATTACGGAACTTACTTTAACTGTTACCGATAATGAAGACGCCTGGGCAGAAGATTTTACAGTTGTAACCGTTACGGGATATATCGATCTTCAGCCGGTTGCAGTTGATGATGAATTTGTAATGAATGAAGACAATCTGCTGATTGATAACGTTTTAATTAACGATTTTGACCCGGATGAATATCCGCAGCCTATTACCGCAGAACTGGTCAGTGACGTGGCAAATGGAGTGCTCAATTTAGCAGCAGATGGAAGTTTCACCTATCAGCCGGCAGCGGACTGGTATGGATCAGACAACTTCACCTACCGGGCGTATGATGGCATATATTTCAGTAACTGGGCTTACGTGACAATCACAGTGATTCCGGTCAATGATGCACCAACCATTGATTTGCCAGAGAGTTTTACTTTTGTTGAAGATGGCGTATTGGAAGTGGATTTTGTGAACTTTGTGGACGATGTGGACAATGTGGACTTAGTGCTAACAGTGACAGGTGAAGAGCAGGTAATCGCGAATATTACTGATATGATGGTTACTTTCACTGCTTCTGAAAACTGGTTTGGTAGTGAAATCCTGACGTTTACGGTTGATGATCAGCAGGGCAGGGCTATTGCTTCTGATGATGTGGAAATAATAGTTAGTTCTGTTAATGATGTTCCCATTGCTGATGCCGGTGGTCCATATACCGGTGAGGCGGATGCTGGCGGATATTGTGAAATAATACTCAATGGCACGGGCTCTTATGATATTGATGGAGAAATAGTGGAATGGCTCTGGAGCTGGGAAGGTGGTTCTGCTGATGGAGAGGAAGTTCTGGCTGAATTTCAAGCCGGCACTACGGAAGTAACTATGACTGTTACTGATAACGAGGGTGGCAATGATACTGATACTGCCCAGGTTATCATCAGCAGTTATGACAATCTGCCACCGGTGGCAGTTGCAGACGAATATTCACTTAACGAAGATATGGAACTGACAGATAATGTTCTGGCAAATGATTATGATCCGGATGAATATCCCCAAAGCTTAATCGCTGAATTGATCAGTGGAGTAAGCAATGGAACATTGGATTTTGCTGAGAATGGTGATTTCTCATATCTGCCTGAACTGAACTGGTATGGAACAGATAGTTTCAGTTACCGGGTTTATGATGGAGCAGCTTACAGCGAAGTAGTTACTGTGACATTGGTCGTTAACCCGGTCAATGATGCACCTGAGATAACAGCCTATATTCCGGAAGAGCTGGATATTTTTGTCACAATAGAATCCTCTGCCTCGACTGCCAATGTAGCTTTTGCATTAACAGTAGAAGATGTTGATAATGAAACATTAACTTATAACTGGTATGTTAATGATAATCTGGAAAGCAGTTCATCACTAAATGCATTTGACTATGATTTTGGTGTGGGCAATTTTATTGTAACCGGAGAAGTTACTGATTCCGAATTTTTTGATAGTATGACCTGGAATTTATTCGTTTACAGTTCTATGGGTGAACTTGAAGATGCTGAAATCGCAGTTAATAATATAATCTTAGACCCGGAGGATCCGGAACCTGCGATAGTATCATCAACCCCTCTGGCACTAGCCTGGAATGTCACAAGCTATAATTTTACTTTGAGTTTTGATAATAATGTAATAGCTTATGACGATTATTATATAGAAGGTACATTATCAGAAAATGCAACAATTTCGATTACTGATAATGGAGACAACATAGTCATTGAAGCTACATCAACCTCAGTTCTGGAAGGTGGAGGTGCATTGATAGAATTCTATTTTTCTCCAGTTACTGCCGGTGTCAGCAGCCTTGAGATTACGGATTTTAATTATAATGATACTTTTATTATGAATATCACAAATGGCAGTGTCACCGTAGGCAATTATCCGCCAGAATTGATCCTGCCTCTTGATGATTATAACAAACTGGAGGATTTTATTGATTTTCAGATTGATTTAAGTAATCATTTTGCCGACCCGGATGATGATATGCTGGATTACTCTTTAGAATATGAAAACAGTGAAATAGATATCAGCATTAATGGAGAAATATTAACGATTTCTTCAATATCAAACTGGTACGGTACCGCAGAATTTACTGTGATAGCATCTGATATTCATGGAGCATTTTGCTCAGATAACGCTGTAGTTCACATATCTCCAGTCAATGATGCACCAACTATTTTCCTGCCTGTTATGTTTACTTTTGAGGAAGGTGGTTTACTGGAAGTGGATTTTGCTAACTATGTGGAAGATGTGGACAATGTGGACTTAGTGCTTACGGTAACAGGCGAAGATCATATTAATGCAGGTATTGATAGTCTGATAGTTACATTTTCTTCTGAAGCCGGATGGAGCGGCAGCGAAATACTTACTTTCACGATTGATGATAATCAAACCAGGCTGACGGATTCTGATGATATTGAGATAATTGTCACACCTTTCAATGGTATCACGGTCAGCAAAAACCTGATCTCCGGCTGGAACTGGTTTTCGCTTAATGTAACCAGTGAAGATATGACCACAAGCGGAGTGCTGGCTTCAATAGGAAGCAATGCCATAAATATAAAAAGCCAGACACAAAGCGCTATCTATTATCCGGGTCCCGGCTGGCTAGGATCATTGAGCACAATTAATAACACCTCTTTCTATAAAATTGACATGGAAAACAGCGCCACCTGGGAATATACGGGAATACCTGTAGATCCGGCTGCAACCACCTATGATTTGATAAGCGGATGGAACTGGATATCTTTTGCACCGCAATTTCTGGAAAATATAAATTATGCTCTTTCAGCAATTGGTGATGCAGGTACGAACATCAAAAGCCAGACTCAAAGCGCTATGTATTACACTAATGTCGGCTGGCTGGGCAGTCTGACCATTTTGGAACCGCTGGCTGGCTACATGCTGAAAACAAATGCTGCACTTCAGTTTAACTATCCGGAACCACCTGTCCGCTCAGTAATTAATGATCTGGCAAACCGGCAATCTTCTACTACATCAAATATGATGGATGTTGATCCCTATTTATACGAATTCAACGGCTCAATGGTTATCTCCTCGGATGATGATATCCCCGATAATTCTCGGATCGTCGCAGTATGCGAAGGCAATATCCGCAGTATTTGCGAATTGCTGGATTACACAGAAATTTTAGGCAGAAGATTTTATTCTCTGATGGTTTACAGCAATGATACTTATGAAGAGAATTTCCTGCTATACTACCAGGGATCAGAAGACTGCGAACTAACTCCCCTTGATCACACCTTCACTTTCCAGGCAGATATGACCACCGGCGATTACATCTCCCCCATCCTCATAGAGCTGGTTGCTAATGAAGGTGATGATCTCCCTGCTCAGTCCGATCTATTATCAGTCTATCCCAATCCATTCAACCCGGAAACCACAATTAATTTTGAATTGGTAGAACCGGAAAAAGTCCTTCTGGAAGTTTATAACATCAAAGGTCAAAAGATCGAGACACTGCTAAATACTTTTCTTCCCGCCGGAAAACACTCTATTAACTGGAATGCCGGCAACCAAAGTACCGGAATCTACTTCCTGCATTATCAAACCAACAGCAGTCATGAAATCAGAAAACTGATCCTGCTCAAATAAAACCGACCTGTATTAAATGTAATGGCAGGCTCAGACGAGCCTGCCTGTTTTTTTTTACAGCATTGGATCTCACTAATCCAAATAGACTCAATAACTGTAACTCTTAGAGAAATTCTCTTTCCTAACTTAAAAGTTAAAAATAGGAGTAGTTATATTCAAAAAAGAGGCAAAAATGTTAGGATTTGCTGTAACTAACAAAATAGCATATAGTTACGACCTAACATTTTCCTAACATTTCCTTACTTTTATTGCTGGTAACTGGTGACTGGTGACTGGTGAAATCGAAGAGGAGAAGAGGAGACAAAGCGACTTAGAGATGGGGGGACGGGGAGAGAATGTGAAAAGGGGAGGGAGTAATTGATCAGTCTTCATTTTATTACGCCCTGACAAGAAATTGAAAATGGGACTTCGTCCGTTAGTGGTTAATCGTTAGTTGTTAGTCGTAAGTCGTTAATAGTTAAGAAGTTGGAATTAGGAACTTGGAAATCTTAATTAGTGAAGAAAGCTGTTTTTTTAAAAAGTAAAATAAGGGGTATATATATTGCAAAATATCGAAAAAGCGTGACAGACACAAGTTAAAGCTATATGAATTATATAAATAGGCTGTCACTTTATTGTCACATTTTATTTGATAAGTGTATTGTATTATTTAATAGAGGATTATGGGTTAGAGAATAAATTAAAAATTGAAAATTGAAAATGTAAAATTGAGGGAATGAGGGATTGAGGGATTGAGGGGATATAACGAAGATGAGAAAATGAGAAAGTGAGAAGGGGCGAATAATTGATCAGTCTTCATTTTATTACGCCCTGACAAGAAATTGAAAATGATAAATTGAGGAGTTGAGAATTGTTAGTTGTAAAGAAGGGAATTACAGATTTAAGAAAATTGTATCAAGAAATTGATCATTTTTTGACTGATTTTTTCGAAAAAGACTTTTGTCCTGATAAGATCGAGGGAGTAGATAAATGAGTAAAAGAGAAAGTTAAGCAAAATGGTATTTATCAATTTAACATATAGTTACGTCATCATGGTGATTTTGATTAATTACTCTGATTTATT
>CAZAHZ010000151.1:0-8458 GCA_964485055.1 uncultured Candidatus Cloacimonadota bacterium | reverse complement strand
CCTATATTTAACTATTAATACATCTTCCAATTTCCTAATACCAAGTCCCTCAATTCCAAGTTCCGAACTATTAACGACTAATCGAAAATACCCCATAGCTTTCTTGTCCTCCGTAGTCTTGTGCGAAGGGGGAATGCGAAGGGGTACAATTAACGACTCCAATCTTCCTTTCTCCCATTTTACTTTTTACATTTTAAGTTTTACATTACTTTCCATCCTTCAAACTTTCGCACTTTCACAATTTCACAATTTCTCACCTTCGGCGTCATCGTTATGGTTATCGGGAATGCAGGATATAAACTGAATCACAACAAAAACCTACGAATGGTTGTAAGACCTCAGCAAAATTTCAGTTATTAATAATAAAAAAACCGAGGAGGATACCAGCAAATGCAATAATGCAGGCATCTCTCTGATTTTTATTTATCATAAAAAGCCTAAGTTATTTTATACATGTTAATTACAGCAATAAAATAATTCAACATATTATCAGTTATTCTATCTCATTAACGCCAGATTTCAATTTGGTGGGAAGCAATATAAAACAAGAGTTGAGTGGCTTAAGCCACTTCCGATAATTACAATACTGCCCAGTATGGATTATGTTATAAACAACTCTGATTTATATGGAAGTCACTGAAGTGGCTACACAGCGTTCGTACATCATAACACTTCCAAATGAATTTGTGGGTTAATGAAATTGGTTTTCCTGCTACTTTCGGTGATCTGATATGAAACTAATTTTGGAGGGATGCCTGTTATATTTTATTCATGGCTTCAAATAAATAAAAAAATTTATAAAATATTCTTTTTCTTTCAGAAAGATTGCAATCTAATAGGCATTTACTGGTGATGTAATTAAATTGAATATTATAATCTTCTACATAACATACGAAATGTTTTTTTATACTGCTTTTATTAATACTTCATTGACCTGATTTTCCTCAAATATAGTCATAATCGAGTTGATTCAAATTATTTGAATTATTATTGTTAGCCATTAATAACAGTAAAAATATATCTCCATCTGTTAACTAATCTATATGATATAAAAAAACATGACTGAAAATTATTTTTTTTGCGTGGTGTTGTCCCACTTTGCCATTTCTCCGGACTATATATATGGAGTAAAGTAATTTTGGAACTTAAAACAGGGGTGCAATGATGAAAGAAAACCAGATGCAGAATCGTATAATTCCTATATGCAATCAATATTTCTGCATAAATTTTATAATGGGATATCCATTAAAATTACCTTAAGAAAATAACTACCTGCCTTGTAATACCCTACCAGGCAGACAGCGAGTTCCAGAAATTACTGAAAATCCAAAAAACAAAATTAATTTTGGAGGAAAAAATGAAAAGGATTTTATTCCTTACACTTTTTGCATTAATTGCAATTAATGCTTTCACATGTGATATGGCAGCTATGATATCCGAAGCTGGATATAATATTGCCTGGAGAGACAGTACATATACAGGAATAAATGGATTAGATGAGCAATATGATTTTATAGAATTCTTAGAAAACTATTCAGATAGTGCCGGATCGAATCTGGATGGATATGGCTTGGCCTATTATAAACATGAAGCTGTTTTTGGAGATACTATCTATGCAGAAGATCTTCGATATTATGATGTTTGCTATGAACTATTTCCTGAAGCAATGGATACGATGCATGACATTATTATTGCTGATACAAGCGATGTGGCAATAGTTATGGGGCATCTTAGAAATGGTACAGGAGCATTGGGGAATCATCCCTTTACTTTACAGTTAGAAGATGATGATCATGTATATACATTTATTCATAACGGGGGCATTCAATCTGATTTTCAAGAAAGAGAGAGAATATTTTCATTTCTTGATAATGTAAATTGGTTTAATGATTATGTATCAAATTGGAATGGATCCCCAGGATCAGAAGAAGGTTGGATTGATAGTGAGTTACTATTTCATTTCATTATGTATCATATTAGAGAGAGGGGACATATTCCCGGATTAGGATATGATACATTTGGAGGTATTAAAGATGCTTTCTTGAGTAATATTTTTAGTGAAGAATATGCTTTTTGGGAACATTTTGAAGGTGATCAAGATAATAATATAATAAATTTTATATTATCAGATGGAGAAAATATATATGCATATAAAAATTCAGAATCTGATGATGAAGATCATAATCTTGAATATAAATATAATGAGAATGAACATAATTGGATTATAAAAACTCAGCATAATTCATTATATACTCAAATTGCCACATGTGATTTAATAATTTTTACTCCTCACGGATTCTTAGCTCTTGAGGATGATTTTTTTGATGAAGAAAATATCGTTTCAGGAACAATAAGATCTAGTACAGATTGGGATGTGAATAAATATATATTTGGTAATATTTACATACCATCGGGAGTGACATTGAGCATTGAAGAAGATGCTCTTTGTTATCTTCCTTATAAAATGCTTGTACGGGGAACTTTGGAAATAGCAGATGGAGGTAGTCTTGAATTAGATATGCATTCCAGTGTTATAGTAGATACAGCTGGAGCAGATTTACATTTTAAGTATGACTCTAGTTTAATTGGATCAGTAGGAGGTTTTTATTTTGAATGTGAGCCTGGTACGGCGATAGCAGGACCTTATATCCCAGGGGATAGAGTGTTAATATTGAATGAAGGGAAAATATCAACGCAGGTATTCAGTCCGTTAATAGACTACGATGATATAGTAATAGAATCAAATTCCGCAGAACGATGGGATGGTTTATATTTCTATGACATAAACACAACTCAGATTTTACAGAACTTTGATATTTCAGGAATTGAGGAGATATACTTTGAAGGATGTGGAGAAGAAAGAGTATATGCCTATTTTATGGATGTGGTAATTGACGATATTGGATTATTTTCTGCTGATGGCAGTATTCCGATAAAAATAGTGATCGAAGAAGAATCAGGATGCTCGCTTTCAAATATTGATGATGGAATTTATATGTACAATAATGATATACAAATAGAGGATACTGACATTGAAAACTGTTATATTCTTAATTTTACCTATGCGAGTTATGATTCTACGGGAACTCACATTTACAGAAGTGATATTTCTGATAATGATCTAAATGGTTTATCCGTCAGAGATGTGAATGTCGTATTAGATTCCGTAAATATTGCAGAAAATACAAAACACGGTATTTATGCGATTCAGGGAGCCAGATTTGGTGGTTCAAGTGATGTAACTTTAGCCGATAATGGATGGACAGAGTACTATGGATATAAGGAAACATTTGTCTGGAGTGGTCAAAATTGGACAATTGCAGATGCTTCCTATTTACCGACAAATTTCTGGGATACTTTTTTGCTGTTAAGCCCGAATTGGGTTTCAGGCAATCCGGCACTTGATGTATCCGGCAACAATATAGATCAATCTGATACTGGTAGATTTTTCCCTTCCTATAATGCTTACTATTTTGGCAGAGATTATCAGGCGATTGAAGAGATATATTATGCCGGTGTAGATGCTTTTTTATCCAATGATTACAGAGATGCTGATCTTTATATGAGTCAGGTTGTTGATAACTATCCTGATGATATTCTTGCTCGGTCTGCATTGTATTACCTTTTTGATATATGCCTGAAAACAGATAGGAATATCGAGCATTTCAGAAATAACTTGTCAGAATTTGAGATAATAGATAATCTTTCTCCGGTAATAGAGGATTTGACAATAAAATCTTTTATGGCAGAGGAAGAATATATGATGGCAATAAACAGACTTGAGGATGTGATCAATAATTCTGAAGAAGATTATATTATTGAAACTGCTTTACTGGATGAAGCTTATTGTTATATGAAGCTATCTAACTCTGGCTCACGCAATCTGCCGGAATATTGTAGAGTCAAACCAAGAAGCCACAGAGACCTGATTCGAATATCAAATCAGATACTTAGCGGACACTATGAGTATTCTGAACCAAATCCCAGTATGCCTCAAGATATAACTCCTTTATTAACACAAGAGGGAAATTATCCTAATCCCTTTAATCCGGAGACAACGATCAGTTTTAATTTAGCTGAAGAAGTGCCTGATGTCAGCTTGAAAGTATATAACATCAAGGGGCAAATTGTAAGAGAGTTATTTAATGGTAATTTGGAGAAAGGTTTACATCAGATTGTCTGGGATGGCAAAACTGAAACCGGTAAACAAGCTGGTAGCGGAATCTATTTCTACCGGATTAAAGCGGATAATATTATCGAAACGCGAAAGATAATGCTGATCAAATAATGAGAGGAAAGAATTAATGTCTAATAGCCACGGATTTCACGGATTTACACGGATCATGTTAATAAAGCACAATCTGTGCATTTCTGTGGAATCAGTGGCTTTAATGAGGTATTATTAATGAATTGGAAAGCAGTTTTAATAATGATCTTGTTGCCTGTAATTCTATTTTGTGATCTGATCGAGATAGACGACAGTGGGGGACTGGATTATACCTCAATTCAGGAAGGGATTGATAACAGTGTGAGCGGGGATACATTGCTGGTGTATCCGGGACATTATCAGGAGAATATCAATTTCGGAGGGCGGAATATTGTTGTAATAAGCCTTTTTTATGCAACAGGAGATAGCAGTTACATTGAGAATACTATTATCGGAGATGTAGAAGACGGCTGCCTGGTCACCTTTGAGAATATGGAGACACCGGCAGCAATTCTGGGAGGTTTAACCATCAGGGAAGGCTGGGGTAGTGGTTTTCCGGATTACCGTTCGGGAGGTATAAACTGTCTCAATTTCAGTTCACCGACTTTACGAGATTTAAATATATACGAAAATAATTACGGAGTGGCAGGCGGAATTTACTGTGAGTATTCCGATCCATTGATAGAAAGATGCCATATTCATGATAACACAGGTCATATACCTTACTATGGTGGTGGAATAACCCTTTATCATTCAAATGCCCATATCAGGGATTGTCTGATAGAAAACAACGGTGCCTGGATTTGTGGAGGAGGAATATGTGTATTTGAGATGTGTGATCCTCTGATCGAAGATTGTATAATCAGGGGGAATGATTCAGATGGCGGAGGTGGAATATATGCGCAGGCATGTAACCTGACTCTGAGAAATGTTTTAATAGCTGGAAATGATAGTTCTTTGGGTGGAGGTATAGCTCTTTATTATTATGTAAATCCGGATTTTGAAAATGTAGAGATCAGTAATAATGACGGATCAAATGGAGGAGGAATATTTTTTAATACAGTAGAATGCGAGATAACCGGCTTAAAACTTACTGGAAACACAGCCTCATCTAATGCGGGCATATCAATAGTAAATAGCAATATTGTCTTAAACGATATGATAATATGCAATAATGAAGTTGATCATGAGGGGCATGATGGGAGCAGCATGATAGTGTATTATGGTTCTTCAGCAATAATCGAGAATACTACTTTTTCAGGTAATACAAGTGACGGAGCTTCCATAATTGTAAGCGGGTCATCAAGTCTGGTAATGCATAATAATATTTTTAATGATGAAGGGATTAGTATACAATTTCAGGAAAGTGACCAGGGAAATGAAAATCATCTGAGCATAAGTTATTGTAATATAGTAGGAGGAGAGGAGAGTCTTGATTGTGATAATTATGGCAGTTACGAATGGGGTGAAGGCAATATCAGCGTATATCCGGGATTTGCCTGCCCGGAGCAGGAGGACTGGCGGCTGATGTATTATTCACCGTGCATAGATGCAGGAGATCCGGCAAGTGAATATGATCCCGACGGAACCATTTGCGATCTGGGAGCTCTTTATTATGATCAGATAAACCTGGTTTATCCCGATATCAATATTCCACCTTATCTTCATTTTGAGAGTGGAGAAATAATTTTTATGGATTTTTCAGAGTATGTTTACGATATTAATCCTGATGAACTGGTTTTAAGCGTAAGCGGGAATGAGAATGTGCTGGTGGATATTGCAGAAATGTTGATAACAATAAGTTGTGTAGAGAACTGGGCAGGAGTGGAATTTTTGACATTTTACGTTAATGATAATAGTGGCAGACTGGTGAGCAGCGACGAGATGACGGTGGATGTAACTAAAAATATCATCTATGTACCAGAGGATTTTGCCGAAATCCAGACAGCGATTGAGCAGGCAAATGAAGATAGCACGAAGATCATTGTTGCGCCGGGGGAATACCACGAGAACATTGATTTTCTGGGTAAGAACATCGAATTAGTCAGTTATTTTGAAACAACAGGTGATACTACTTATATCAGTGAGACTATCATTGACGGTGACAGTTTGGCGACTGTGGTGACAATAGTCGGTAGCGAATGGGCGAGGGTTAGCGGATTTACAATCAGGAATGGCAATGGGATTAATAGTATGTCTGGAGGAATTTATTTTGATGAAATGGAATCAATTCAAATAGATAATTCAGTTATTGAAAATAATGATCACTTTGCTATTTTAAATAGAGTTAATTCTAGTATTTCCAATCTTGTTATACACGATTTAATCATAAGAAATAATTCTTGTAGCGGAATACGATTAAGAAATATTGAATATGGTGAAATTTATAATATTGATTTAAGAGGTAATTTATTAGAAGGTTTTTCAACAAATAATAGTATTGCCGGTACGGGAAACGGATCTATAATAAACTTAAATAATATCACGGTAAATACGGGTGAAGAATCATATTCGAATGATATTCTTCAGATCAGAGATTTTAATAATAGTAGTATATCAAATATAACAATAGAAAAAGTATATTCACCATTCGAAAGTAGTAGTAGTGGATTAATTTTTAGCTATATGACAAATTCATATATAACAGATATAATAATTAGAGATTGTATTGCAGAAAATATTGCTGGAGCACTAAAAATAGAATATTGTAGTAATATCTTAATTGATAGAGTGGAAATTAATAATAATCAAGCTCATTCTACTGGTGGTATCAGATTATATCATTGTGAAGAAAACCCTATTTACATTAATAATGCGCTAATTATAAACAACACAGCAGAAGACGATATAGGAGCAATGGATATATACGAGAGCAATTCGGTTATTATCAATTCGATTTTTGCAGGTAATATTTCAATGGAAGGTGCAGCAGTAACTACACGACATGGTTTAATAGAGGATGCATACTTTATTAACTGCATATTCTATGATAACGAACCTGCTCAACTAGAACTTGAGAATGGCAGTCAGGTATATATTGAGTACTGTGATATTGAAGGAGATGTGGGAGAAATTATACAAAGTGGTTCTGTAGAACTTTTCTGGGGTGCCGGTAATATAGATACAGATCCCCTGTTTACAGGTTTAGACCCATATCCGTATAATTTGAGTGAAGATTCACCATGTATAGATGCGGGGACATTGGAATTACCTGTATATTTTGAGATTCCTGAGACGGATTTAGCAGGAAATCCACGGATCAGCGGGGATTTCATAGACATGGGTTGCTATGAGTATCAGTATCCGGGAAGTGGAGAAGAAAATGAGATTACCGGATCCGGTAATAGATTATGTTGTTATCCTAATCCGTTTAATCCTGAGACTACTATAGGTTTTTATCTGGAAAAGGAAGCAGAAGTGGATATTAAGATATACAATATCCGTGGTCAGCTTGTGAAAGAACTTCATAGTGGTATCATGGAAATGGGCAGGCATAATATTATCTGGCATGGTGAAAATGAGAAAGGTCAACAGGTTGGTAGCGGAGTATATTTTTATCAGTTGAAAGCTGGAGATTTGGTTAAAACGAAGAAAATGATGTTGATGAGGTGAATTTGAGCAAATATTGAGTTAAGACAGCGTAGCTGGATTGACTTAAGATTTGCGACCTGGTGTATTGGTAATTATAAAGTATGTTACAAGGTCGGCTCTCAAGTCAATCCACTGGGTACAGTGTCTTAACTCGATAGCCTTAGATAGAGGAGATGTGATATGAAAAGATTATTAGTTGTTTTATTACTTGTTTTTGTTTTATATATTTGGGGAGAGGAAGTATCCGGGATCATCAGCGAAGATACTGTCTGGAGTCCGGATAATAATCCCTATCATGTTGTGGGAGATGTCACAGTATCAGAAGGAGTTACTTTGACTATTGAGCCTGGAGTGGAAATATTGATGAAAGCACTGCGGATGTATGACCTTGCTGATTATAGTAATAATGCAGACATTACAGAGTATGATCATACCGCTAATTTATTTGTAAACGGAGCTTTGATTTGCGAAGGCACTGAAAGTGACAGTATATTATTTACCAAAGATGTGGATTCCCTGTACTTTCATTGGGGAGTGATCGTGTTAAACAATGTTGATATTCCTGCAATATTCCGCCATTGCCGTATAGAGCATTCATCAGAATCATGGCTGCCAATATCTCATTACTGGTCCGGAGCGATAACCACCTTCTGCCGGGAT
>CAZAHZ010000150.1:0-8525 GCA_964485055.1 uncultured Candidatus Cloacimonadota bacterium | reverse complement strand
TTGTGCAAATTCAAGTGGAATTACTTATGCGGAGCTGTACGGATAGTCATTTAAAAAAAAGGATATACCTGATGATAAATAATAAAATGAAAATTTTAATCCTTGATGATGAACCCAGTTTCAATGAGGAACTTGTTGAATTTATTGAGAGTTTGAATTTCCAGGCAATAGCTTTGGAAAAGCCGGATCTGGCTCTGGAATTTCTTAAAACCAAGCCTGTTGATATCCTTATTCTGGATATCAGATTACCGCAAATTAGCGGAATTGAGGTGCTAAAGAAAGTCCGGAAGGATTATCCTGAACTTGAGATAATAATGGTCACCGGACACGGTGATATGGATACCGTGATAGAGGCATTAAGATTGGGAGCGTGTGATTTTCTAAAGAAACCTTTCCGGCATATTGATATTAAACTGGCTATTGAAAGAACCCGGAAATACCTGGAATTATCCCGAAGACTAAAAAAGGTGGAAAATCAGTATTCACTTCTATCGCGGGAATTAAAAAAGCGGATTGAATATGATCTTATCGGTTCCAGTGATTCTCTTCACCATGTTTATGAACTAACAATGACTGCAGCAAAATTCAATTATTCCAATGTCCTGATCACTGGAGAAAGCGGATGTGGTAAGGAGATCATAGCCAGGCTTATACACTACGCCAGCCAGCGTAGCACTAATAATTTCTGCCCCGTAAATTGCAGCGCTATCCCGGCTTCATTACTGGAAAGTGAGTTCTTTGGACACAAAAAAGGCTCGTTTACAGGTGCTATTTCAGACCAGAAAGGTTATTTTGAGCTGGCACACCAAGGTACGATTTTCCTCGACGAAATTGGTGATATGCCCATTGAATTGCAGGCAAAACTTCTCCGGGCAATTGAAAGCAAAAAAATCAAAAAAATCGGTGACCAGAAAGAATACAGTTTCGATTTCAGGATAATCTCCGCTACTAACCGAAATGTTGATGAAATGGTAAAAAGCAGTCAATTCCGCCTGGACCTGCTTCATAGATTGAATACTCTGGAAATTAATATTCCGCCTCTCAGAGATCGCCCTGAAGATATTCCTCCTCTGGTCGACTATTTTATAAACCAACTGGCTGGTCAGATGAATCTTCCCAAACCTGAAATTACATCTTCTGCTATTCACAAATTACAGCAATATCATTTTCCGGGTAATGTCCGAGAATTAAAAAATCTGATAGAAAGGGCATTTATTCTTAGCAAAGGCTCTGATCTGCGACCAGAACATTTTCTTCTTGAAAGCAGATCAGTTATAGCTTCACCTTCCGAAATGGATGATTTTAAAGGTCTTAACCTGGAAGAACATGAAAAACAGATTATTCTTATTGCCCTGGAAAAATCTCAATATAATCATCAGAAAACCGCTGAACTTCTGGGTATTTCGCGGCATGCTCTCAGCCGCAGGTTAAAAAAATATAATATTATTTCAGATAATTCCTAAACTGTAAATAGATTATCAATTATATCCGAAGGAATTATAGATCTTGTCTCACGTTTTTCTGCTAATTTCTCTGCAGTCCTGCCCATAAGCCAGGAAGCAGAGATACCTGCCTCTGATATTTCCAGACCCTGCCCGATAAAACTGGTGATTATCCCACTCAAAACATCTCCGCTGCCCCCTGTTGCCAATCCATCATTGCCAGTGGCATTAAAAAGTAATTGAGTGCCATCACAAAAGATAGTAGTAGAACTCTTTAATAATACTTTCAATTGAAAATCCCGACAGAATTGCTTCAATATTCCGACGGGATCTGAGAGAATATCAAGGCTATTCAAACCGCATAATCGTGAAAACTCGCCAATATGGGGAGTTAATAACACTTTTTTACCAGCCATTCGATACAATAAATCACGTTTATTACCAATGATGTTCAAGCCGTCAGCATCTATCACCAGCGGTTTTTGCCAGCTATCTATCAACATATCCAGTATTGCTCCAGCCTTGGCTTCCATACCTACACCCGGTCCAAATAAAACAGCATCATATCTGGTTAGTATCTCTTGAAATTCTTTCATAGTTTCCGGTATAGTTTTTGTCATCACTTCCAGTAATTGAATTTCAAAGATCAACTCCATTCCTTTGGGATGAAATAGAGTAATCAGCCCGGCACCACTACGCAACGCAGACCTGCTTGCCAGTATTGCAGCACCGGAAAAACCGGGAGAACCGGCTATTATTGCTATTCTACCATAATCACCCTTATGATAATAAGGTTTTCGCTCAGGAAAGCAGATGGATTTTTCTGTGATCAATCTTGCTGAAGAACTTTTATCTTTTATTACTTCTGCCGGTATTCCGATATTGATCACTTCTATTTTCCCTGAGCAAAATTTCCCTGCGCCTAATATCAATCCATATTTCTTTGCTGCCATAGTTAAAGTAAGTTGAGCAATGACAGCATTTTCTGCTTGCCCCGAATTTGCATCTATTCCACTGGCTATATCCAAAGCTACTGTCATTCGGGACTTATTATTGATCTCCTTGATCAATTCCACTATCCAGCCCCGAAGTTCACCCTGAAGACCCACACCAAATATTGCATCTACCACTATGGCAAATTCACCTATATCAATATCCATTTCTTTCCAGCTTTCAAAACTGTCTGCCGAGTGGACTGTGATCCTATTCTTCAGACATGCTTCATAATTTTCTCTGGTTTCTTCAGACATCTTCACAGTTTTTCCGGTCAGGATTATTTCCACTTCATAATCCCAATCTTTCAAATAGCGACCTGCCACGAATCCATCACCACCATTATTACCACCGCCACAGAATATCAGAACTTTGTTACCGGGACTCAAAATCTTATCCCGTATATATTCAGCACTGTCTCTACCGGCATTTTCCATTAATTTTTTACCAGGTATTCCTCTATTTTCTATAGTAAATTTATCGCAATCATACATCTCTTCACGTGATAATAAAAACATCTATCCTCCTTAATGCCTGATTGGTAATATTATCTCAAATGTCGTGCCTTTTTTTAATTCACTCTGCATTATCCTGATCCGACCCTGATGATATTCTTCAATAATCCGTTTTGCCAGGCTTAAGCCCAGACCCCAGCCCCGTTCATTACTCGTCACTCCTGCCAGAAAGACTCGCTGGAACATGCTCCGCTGTATTCCCTTTCCTTCATCGCTGATCCGGATCACAATCTGGTCATCGCGGGATGTTGATGTTAAAATGATCTTTCCGCCCTTACCTGTCATGGCATCTATGGCATTTTTGATTAAATTTTCCAGACTCCATTTAATCAGATCTTTATCCAGCTTCAGCTCTATTCCATGTATCTCACTAAAATAATAAATACTTATTTTATTGTTGCTCTGCGGTACACGTGATTGAAAATATCTTACTGTCTCCTCTATTATCTCATCCAGCACCGTATCCCGCAACTGGATCGTTGATCCCACCTTTCCAAATCTGGAGGCTACATTTTGCAGCCGGTTGACATCATTCTCCATATGACTGATATACTCTAATAGCTCTTGTGATTCCCCATTGCCTTTGCCATCTTCTAATCTGCTTCTCATAATACTTAACCATGCCATCAAAGATGAGGTTGGCGTGCCAAATTGATGTGCTGTCTCCTTAGCTAGACCTATCCAAAGCTGATTCTTCTCATTTCGACGCATATATCCCAGGGCAAATGCACCTACTCCTATGAATATTACCACAAATATACTCGCTACATAGGGCATGTAACGTAATTGCTTCATTGAGCGTGTTTCTCCAAAATATACATAACCGATCAGGTTTTCTCTTCTATTATTCTGATACAATAATATATAACTTCCTCGATTATGCAGTTTCTTAACTTTCTTCAGCAATTTCTCTTTCTGTTCTTCCGGCAGTGACGAATAATTTTTCATCTCCACGTTAATATTCTCCCAGGAAAACGGTACCTGAAGGCTGTCACAGAATATGATCGGATAATCTATGGAGGGGATGATCTGTGTCATAAAATAATCTGCTAAAAAATTCTCCAGATTTACATTATCGGGTAATCCGATAAATTGGGCATATAGATCAGGAACAACTGATACTTCCTTTTGAATTCCCTTGCTCAACTGATTTGTAAATACCAAAAAACCTAAAAGGATCACAATACTTCCAATAATAAAATAAAGTTTTATTATATGAGAAGTTTTATTATTCAGTATTTTTAACGATTTTCCAAACTTCATCTAACTGCTCAATGCTGCTGTTGTGCATTTCTGCTTTATTGTTTTTATATATCTCTTCCACCTTCCTGAAACGCTTCTCAAATTTACGGTTCGTTCCCGATAACGCTGTCTCTGCGTCTATTCCTAGCTTCCGACTCAAATTTACTACTGTAAATATCACATCGCCAATTTCTTCTTCAATTGCAATCTGTTTACCTTCAGCTATTGCTTCCTTGAGTTCTGCAATTTCCTCATCCAGTTTCTCAAACACCTGGATATGATTATTCCAGTCAAAGCCAACTGCTGCTGCCTTCTCCTGCATCCGCTGTGCCACTATCAATTTGGGCATAGCTCTCGGAACCCCTTCCAAGGCTGATTTGCGATACTGCTTCTCCTTCAGCTTGATCTGTTCCCAGTTCAATTTCACTTCCGCTACGCTTTCCGCTTTCTCAGTGCCAAAAATATGTGGATGCCGTCTCACGATTTTATCATTGATCCCCTTCAATACGTCTGATATCTCAAAATCTCCATCCTCTTCTGCTATCCGGCTCTGCATCACTATATGCAATAGCAGATCTCCCAGTTCTTCCCTCAAATCGGGCATATCATCTTCTTCTATAGCTTCAAGGCTCTCATATAGTTCTTCGATGAAATTGGGCACCAGGCTGGTATGCGTCTGCTTTTTATCCCAGGGACAGCCTTTTTCAGGATCCCGTAAATCAGCTACTATCTTCACTAGTTTGTCAAATTCCTCCATCCATTCTCCCTTTTCTAATTTGCTGCTATTTTTCTGCTTCATTCTTCCACGTCAACTCCATTCTCAAAAAGCTTGTTTGCATAAACCTCACCAAATTCACTCTCCTCTTCATCTTCCTTTTCCATTGCTGCCAGTTGCTTCTTAGCTTTTTGACGACGACGAAAATAACCGATAATAAATAAAAAAGGAAACAGTAGCCAAATCATTCCACTTAATGCCAGGATTATCTCTGACCGAAAATGTGTTTCACAATATTCTTCAAAATATATAGAGAAATCCAGTGGCGTGTATTTGAAACTCTTCAAAAATGCTGCGTTGAACTTACTGGAAGGTCTGGCTACCTGCCATAATTGATAAAATTGCCCCGGTTTGTTCTGGAATAAATAGCGAACTGCTAAAGCTGATTTGGCATAAAACGATTCCCACTCTATTCGGTTTTCTGGATAGCTCTTTCGCATCTGAGATAGTGGAAGTGTATTACCAAAAAGATAATCACGAGCTAATCCTAATTCCCGGTTATGACTAAAATCATTGCTGAAATACACTGCCATTCCTTCATGAAACCACAAGGGGGCATTAATAAAATAGTGATATACAAAGCTGTGAATATACTCATGCAATAAAATCTTGCTCAAAGTATCATATCTCAGATTATCATGCGGATTCCTGATATAGATCGTATTTGTGCTGCGTTTGTAGAACGCCTGCGAAAATTCCTGGATTTCCACGCCCTTTTGAAGAAATGTTTTGTATTCCTCCCGGTTAGCTGCTATTATTATATGTGTTTCCAGCTCCGGGTAATGACCAGTTTTTTTTTGAAAATCACCTATCTCTTTCGCTAACCTCTTTCCCAATTCAGCGGCTATCCGCCCGTCTTCTCCTTGATATTCCAGATAGATATTATCATATTCCAGCACCTCTCCAAGACAGGGCAGAATACATAATATCCCCAGAATTATTGCTGTTAGTTTCACATCTACTGCTTGTTTATTCCCTTTTCTTTAAAAAATGCTCTTCTATTTTCTGAAATATTTTTTCTATTAGATCCTTTTTCTCGATTAATGCCGGACTGGGAACCACATCCTCCAATCCTTCCATCTTAGCCCGCACCACTGCATGATTAGCATCATAAAAAGCTGACATCATTATCACCTGGATTTCAGGATTGCTGTGGCAAATCTTGATATACAGATCGCACCCATCCATATCGGGCATCGCCACATCGGTCAACACTGCATCTATTCCACCCCTTCCTATTCGTTGCAATGCCTGATAACCCCCTTCTGCTGTTTCGATTTCTATCATGCTGTATTTCTTGCTGATCATCGTTTTTAACGTTCTCGTCATTATTTTATCGTCATCCACTATTAATAATCTGATCTGTTTCTCTTCAGACATTTTTGATCCCTGTTAAATAATTTGTTAATTCTTTCTTTGTTATTTCATAGCTGATTTTCAGCTTTTCAGGTATTAGGCTCATGATCTCATTATAGATCACCCAACGCTCATCAAGTTCTGATTTATCTACGGCGTATAGTTCATTAGGCTGATATCCAAGGTCTGTCAATTCAAAGCTCCGTCCATCTATCCGAGATATCAGTCCTTTGGTAATCTCTATATGCTTGCCCTCATATTCATAGTTTACATTGATTTGTCGGGTTACCATCAAAAAAGTTATTCTGTTGTAAAATTTTGTTAAAAGTTTTTGATCTAATCGTAAAGTTTCAACCTCTTTAAAATGAAATGAATTCAGCAGGGATTCACGCTCTTCTGTTAATTTATCAAGATTCTCTTTCTTTGGAGTTAAAAAATATCGGGTTAGATCGCCTGACAGGTCTTCTTTCCTCTGAAGGCAATATCCCCGACATTTCCCTGCTTCCAGCAATTCGCAGGGATAATCACTTCCGGGACAGGACGGTGTCTTAAAATGCTTTGCAGATACATCTATTATATCATGTAAAAAAAAACGGCTACGAAATGGTCCTACATAAAAATAGTCATGGATCGTTGTTTTTTCTACTTTGATAAAAGGTACTTTCAGAAAATTTAAGCCTAAATATACATAATCATCATAATGCCTGATCATCTGATTATACCGTGGAGTATATTCCTGATTAAGAGCTTTAAACCCCAGTAAGGCATCAAATACTTTCTTTGTCTCCATGTAACCCACACGATCACATTCCTCAAGTAATTCTCCTTTATTTTTATCTTCGATATCAGTCCCAAAATAAACTCCCAGATAATCAGAAATATTACTCGTCATCCCGCACATCAACATCTTGCCCCCACCAAAAAACGCCACTATTCCAGCCTTTTCAGGTAATTCCACTCCCCCAATTTCCAAGTTTTCCTTTAATATCTCTTTCATAAACCCATCACTTTAATCCTAACCCCAAATGTCAATATTTATGATTTACAGCAGACATATCCCGTAAATTAAAGTATAGTATTGCCCAAATTCCTGTGTTGCACAGCTTTCTCAAGAAAAAAATTGACCTCTTCTATGTATATCTGCTATAGCAAAAAATGTAAAAAAAAGGATGGAGAGCTATGGATTATACTCGGCAGATGCAGAAAGCGATCAACTTCATCGAAGGCAGGTTGACTTCGTCCATCACTTTGGAAGATATCGCTGATATTGCCAATTTCAGCATGTTCCACTTCCACCGCATGTTTGTCGTTGTTGTCGGAATAGCACCGATGGATTATATCCGCCGCAGACGTCTGTCTCAGGCTGCCGGTGAATTGACATTTACCAGTCGCCCTATTAGTGAAATCGCCAGGCGTTTTCAGTTCGTATCCCAGGCTTCCTTTACTCGCGCATTCAGGAAGCAGTTCGGAATCACACCAGGTAAATTGCGACGAACCTGTTTCGCTTTCTCTGCTTTCTATCCGATTGACGTGAAAAAAAAAATTAAAAGAAAAGGAGTGATCAAAATGGATGTGAAAATCATGGAAATAGACGCCATGAAGGTTATTGGCATGAAAGTTGTTACCACCCAGAAGAATAATTCTATCCCTCAGCTCTGGGATAAATTCAATAAAAAATGCAAGGAAATTCAAAATATCGCAACTGACAATGTTTGCATAGGTGTTTGCCCTTACGTTAATATGAAGGATTTTGATGAAAATTCCGAGTTTGATTATATTGCCGGCATGATAGTCAGGAATTTTGATCATGTACCCAAAGGTATGGTCACCATGGAAATCCCTGCTCAGAAATACGCAGTTGCCACTCATAAAGGTACTCTGGATACACTCAGGGATACTTATAATTACCTATATGCTGATTGGCTGAAAAATTCTGTATATGAATTATCTCCCACTGCTGAAATCGAATGGTATGACCACCGCTTCAAGTTCGGATGTGAGGACTCCGAACTCGATCTGTATATTCCTATTAGATAGCCTGAAAGATTATAAAACAGGGGTTGCTCACAACTCCTGTTTTTTTGCTATATTTGTTGAACAAGTATTTTAATGAAGTAAGCCCAGAATATTGCTAATGAACTGGAAAGTAGGATAGAGTCTCAAAGTTTGGTGTAAAATTGGTTGAACAAAAAAGCCATAGTT
>CAZAHZ010000149.1:0-8575 GCA_964485055.1 uncultured Candidatus Cloacimonadota bacterium | reverse complement strand
TCAGATTCTGCCTGAAATTTACTTTACCTTTGATTTTTTCCATATTGCCAAAATACATAAATACCACCAATTCCCACCCCCCAATAATGGCAAGAAAAATTCCTCCCTCCATCCTTCGGTCCTTCCGTCCTTCCGTCCTATCGTCTATCCCTCTATCAGTCAATCAGTCTCACTTGTCAGGGCGCAATATATGAAGTCTGGAGGCATAATGAATTGAAGACTGATCCGTCTTCCCACTCGAATCATGAGTAACGAGTTACAAATAACGATTTAATTATATCACTTTATTGATTGACGATTATGTAAAGCAAATTCTCCACAAATCGAATTAAAATACATTGAATAATCTCTTTTATTACTATTTGAATAATTTCTATTACAATTCTACATTACATCTGAAATTATTGCTTGACATTATATAATTTTCTTTTAAAATATAATAAATAGTTTTGAAGGAGAATTAGATGAATTTATATGACAATAAGGATTTAGATTTTCTTTCAACTGCACCAATTACAAAGCCAGAATTCATTGAGTGGTTAAATCAGAAAGATGTTATCTCATATTTATCTCAAGAAATAGAAGACAACGATATTATATTGTTTATGACAATCCCTGATTGTTTCATAAACTCGGTTTTGATCCCTAATATTGAAGGAAGCAAAGATAATATTGATGATTTACTGAAATGGAATTTTTCCATTGATTCATCTTGGGGTGTATCTATTTCGCAATCTGAAGTTACTGTAGAACCACCTTTATCAAATACTGGAAGTAATATTATAAATTCGGGAGAGCAATTAATATATTATAGGTCTAAAGAATGGGGGAAAAAATCTTATTATGAATTTAACCAAAAAATACTACACTTACTTGATCTCCATTTTGTGGATGAAAAGAATTCATGGTGTAGATTAGATAAATTTGGTGAGATTATGGAAGTAATAAAAATAATTAAGTATAAGAAAGATTCAGAAGAAATGGGTACAATACTAACTATAAATAAAGAAATTTTATGCGAATATACTTGTATTGAAAATTGGGATCTATTAAGATTACTAGATTTTGCTCGATATCAAAAAGGAGATTTTAAAGGTTGGAGCAATAATAAAAGAACAAGCTTAAATTTTAGTGACGATATTGGTATTTTTGGCAACTTAACATTAGATGGAATTAATGGAAGTTATTCAAGGGGAGTCCAGATTGCTAAGTTTGAAAAACTGAAGAATGAGATTAAACAACGTGAATGGAGTCTTTCTGCAAATTATGAAGAAAAAGAATATATGACTTTTATAACTTACGACTGGAAAAATAAAATAGTAAATGAGATTTCGTGTAATCCTAAATATTTAGGAAATTATTTTATTGAATCAAATCTACCATTTGAAATATCACCAGTTTTCTTCAGGATTGAAGTATTACTAAAATATAAAAGCGATCGGTCTAAATATCAACTTAGTGAAAGGTCAATAGGATGTAGAGGATCTTGGTATCTTAAAACTTTTGATATTAATAAAGCTAATCAAGTCCATACATATATAAAATATTTAGGTGATCTACCTTATGAAGAACAGCTACACTGGAAACAATACAATGAAAAACCTAAAACTCCCATTTCTGAACGAGCCTATTGTACTGATTTTGAGGGAAAATATTACGAGGAGTATGACCCACTTCCAAGTTTAAAATATTCACTTGAGAAACTAAGTAACAGTAATATTGATTGGTGGACATTACGAGATTCAGAAGCTCCGAATAAAGTTCATTATCCTTACACAACTTCACCAGATGAATGGGCAGACGAAATATTATACCTTGATCAATTATTAATAGAAGGATTTGAAGAAAAACTTTTGCGTTTTAAAGCGAAAGAACTTGGCAGAGATCCGGATGATAGATTTAGAAGCTTAAAACTCATTGAAGAATGTTTAATTGGATTTGGATTTGAGATTGATCACGCATCTAAGATCATGTCACCATTTCGTGAAATTCATAATCTTAGATCTAAATTGAAAGGACATGCTTGGGGCTCAGAAGCTGAAAAAGAAAGAAAAAAAATACTAAAAGAATTTGGAAGTTTTCGTAAACATTTTGAGAGGTTATGCACAGAATGTGATGAATCTATAAAAATCATCCAAAAAGCTTTTAGTATTCAATAACTTAATAATAATAGTATATCTGCCTTGACAGAATATCCATTTTGTTTAGTTTTTAAAAAAACAACTCCTTTAACTTCGCTTTATTACCTACAAGAAATGCAGAATCTCCCTCATAAGCAACTTTACCTAATTTAATGGAATATGTCCTGTCAGAAATCTTCAGGATGTCATTAACCTTTTGCTCTACTATCAGCATTGTCACATTCTGCGTCTTGTTTATTTCAACCAACCTTTCGAATACATTACCTAAAAGATTAGGTGCTAAACCTAATGACGGTTCATCTAATAATAATAAATCAGGTTCCGGAATAAGAGCACGTGCTAAGGAAAGCATCTGCTGCTCTCCCCCACTTAGCTTGCCTGCTATTTGCTGTACTTTTCTTTTAATAAGAGAAAAAGTAAAAAAATCAAGTTTAATCACAGCTATGGTTGAAAGCATATTACATAAAGCAAGTATATAATAAATATGAACGAATACCCGATCAGACAAAAGAGACAAAAAAAGACTAAAATAATTTTTCTTAACTGGATACTTTTCAACTATAAGACTAATCATTTTTGAGTAAATTGGACAATCTAACAATTGGTTGATATTTTAACAAATCTTTTTTGAAAATCTTGCCCATTGCTTTCTCTTTGTAAAAAGAAATATTTTCCTGATTTAAATATATTAGATCATTATTATATTCCAATCCTGACCTAATATTGGTCTTATTAAATTGCTCATAAAAGATAAGTTCACAACCTATATACATTTTCTCATCTTCTTTATTTAAAAAAGTGAAATATTCACTATTATCCTCTACCCATACACTATTTTTAATAATATCTTTTTTTAAAGCATCCTGATATAACTGAGTCCCAATTTGAATTTTAGCGATTGAACAATATACTTCGTCAGGATCAATTGCTTTAATTAAGTTATATGTTTTTCTAATATCTGATAGCGTCTCATTTGGGTAACCAAACATTAAATATAATCCCAATTTGATTTTTAACTCTTTTGTTATTTGACAAATATCTAAGATTTCTTCATTTGTGGAATATTTACCCATTAGATGTCTTAATCTCTGTGAACCAGATTCAACTCCATAATAGATTGATTCACCTCCTGCAAGTTTGAAGAGAGTTAATATTTCTCTAGTAATAACATCTACACGCGAATGTACATAAAGCTTTACATTTATTCTATATTTAATTATTGATTCCAATATTGTTTTCGTTTGAATATTATTTGAACCAAAAGTGTCATCACTAATTCTAATTTTGTCAACACCAAAATGTTCATGTAAATATTTTATCTCTTCAAATACATTTTTAGCAGATCTATATCTTACTGTACCCCATAGGGCGTTAGTACCACAATATGTACATTCATATGGACATCCTCTGCTTGTCAGTATTGTTGCCGTTTCAATTTTTCCATTCGGAAGGTACTCCATATAATGTGAATAGTCAGGGAAAGGTACACTATCCAAATCCCTTATTGGCTCTCTTAATTTTGACAACAATATATATTTATTATTATCGGGATTAAGGTATGCAAGTCCCGCGATTTCTGAAAGAGACTCATTCTTCTCAATCGCGTTTATAAGTTCCAGAAATGTCTTTTCACCTTCCCCTAATACAATAATGTCAATATAGTCCTTATAAGCTATTAATAATTGTGAAGCAATTAAAGATGCACCTGCTCCGCCTAATACTATTTTAATATTTTTATCAATTAGTTTTACTAGTTTAGCTATTTCACAAGCATAGCATCGAGTCTGTAATATTGCAGAGATTCCAACTAATTGGATATTATTCTGGAATATTATTTGTTTTATTATCTCTTTAATATCATTTCCTGTATTTCTGGTAATTAGCGCTTCTTTAAAAGGATCAATAACACAAGAAAAATGGCCATTTTGATTGAGAACTGTTGATAAAAGATTTATTCCAAGGCAAGGGTACATTTCATCTATTGAAGCATTTTCTCTTTTTATATCAGGTTGATAAAGTAATATATTCATGTTTTTTTAGATTCAATCTAATCCAAGTTTAATTACTTGATCCTTATTTAATGGTTTTAATTTTGTTGTAAATTCATGCAATCGCGATATAAGATCTTTTGATTTATCATCAATATCTTTAACTTTAATCAAGTATTTAATTTCATCGTTAAAAATACCAATAGTAGCAAACGCATTACTTCCATCTCTGATAAATACAGCAAAGCTTGAAACTGATTTATTCTCAATTTTTTTAAAAAATAGAGTCTTATTATGCTTCAAATAATTTATTTTATTTATTTTTTCGTCATAATTATTTTTTTTCCAATTTTCAATATCCTCTTGATTTATGCAAAAAGTAATTTTCAATATTTTCCTCTCTTTTACTTTTCTATTTATAGTTTTCAACCATATATTAGTGAAGAATTCGTTATGATTAAACGTGTCAAATGGTATATTGTAAAGTAACACTTCTCCTTTAAAATCTTCATACATTTTAATTAATTCTAACTGCATCTCATTGAATCCAATTATCTCTAGTTTTTCATATAAAAGACTTTTATGATTCTCAACAAAGTTGGTCACTTCATGACAACTTCGAAAAGTAGAAGATAATAACATTAGAATTAATGATGTGCTAAAGAAAATAGATCCACCTGACACTATTAGTAACTTCATGGTAATATTATCTTGAAACTCATAAAATCCAATAAAATAGCTAACAACAGCCATAGCTAAGGATATATAAGTATATATACTATTATTTTTATTTGTATTTATTTTACTCATAATTTATTTACCATTCTGTCCAATGAATAAATTTCTGTATTATAGTTTTTATTCCTTTATTCAAGCTATAGCCGATTAGTCCACAGATAATAATATATGCATACATATTAGTATACTCTGCTGAGTAACGCGCATTAAAGATACGAACACCTAAACCATATTCACTTCCAGACATAAGCATTTCAGATACTATTACTAATATTAGAGATAAAGATATACTAGTCCTAATTCCAATGCATGTTGAAGGCAACGATTCATAAAATACTATTTTGCGGAAAATATTAATTTTTGAAGTATTTACAGTTTTTGCATAATCTTGCCTGGCTTTACTAGATCCTCTTACTCCTAGCATTGTATAAAATATAATTATCAGTGAGTTAGAATAAATTACAAAAGTAATTTTTGCCATATCACCTACCCCAATACAAAGTACAAATAATGGTAATATTGCTGTCGCAGGTATTGATCGAATAAAGTCAATTAAAGCTTGTAATGAAATATAAAAAATGGAAAAATAACCAATAATCAATCCTAATGGTACTCCAATAATGATAGAGAATATTATTCCTATCATTGTTCTAAAAAGAGTAGCGAATATATCTTTCCATATAGATAAAGAAATTAAATTTTCTATAAGAGCTTTAAAGACTTCTTGTGGTGAGTCTATGAAAGCAGTATTTAAAAAAATTGTTTTGCTAATTATATACCAAATTATTATGAAAAGAAATATTCCTACCCAAGGAAGAATTTTATTTATCATATATATTCCCACTTTCAAAGGCAGATATTATTTCTTTCCTTTTTTCAAAAAAAATGGTTGAATTTAATACATCAGATGTTCGAGGTCTATCTATATTAATAATAAGCTCTTTTATTATCTTAATGGGAGATGCACTTAGCACAATCACTCTATCGGAAAGATATATTGCTTCTTCCACATCATGAGTAATGAATAAAGTAGTAATTCGATTCCTTTCCCATATTTCTAAAAATTTCTGCTCAGTTGATTTCCGCGTTGTGTAGTCTAAAGCATTGAAAGGCTCATCAAGTAAAAAAAGCTTCGGAATAATCACAAGGGCTCTATAAATTGCTAGCATTTGTTTCTGCCCCCCACTAAGCTGGTAAGGAAATTTTCTTTGTGGGAAATCGGAACACAATTTAATCAAATGATCATGTGCTATCTTCCTTGCCTGTTTCTTTGATAGACCATTAGTTTCTAAAGGATAAGAAACATTATCAAGACAGTTTCTCCAAGGTAGCAGTGTCTCTTCATAATTTTGAAAGATGAAAGACGTATTCACCGTACTCGGTGAAGATTCACTTATTTTAATTTCTCCTGCATCTGGTTTTAATAACCCAACTATTAGCTTAAATAGGGTGGTTTTCCCGCATCCATTTGGACCGAATAAACAAACAAATTCATTTTCCTTAACAGATAAATTGAATTTGTCTAATACCTCATTTTTTTCATTTTTATTTTCTGTTTTAGGAAAATATTTGGATATATTTTCAATTTCTAAATAAGCCATTTTATTTCAACTAATCGTAATTATTTGATTTTATAAATCATTTCATTCACATTAACTTTTTCTTTTAAATCTCCTTCATTAGTAAGGATATCTGAATATTTCTGGAGAGGCGCTAAGTCAATTTCATTTAACTTCCAGAACTCAACAATAGTTATTTTTTTAACAAGGTCAGTGCTGAGCAAAGTAAACTTAGTTAAATATTCTTTCGCCGCAGGCTCGTTTGTTCTGATGAAATCAATTGCATCATTAAAAGAATTAATTATTTTTTTAGCTGTTTGAGGATTATTCTTTAGAAAGGCAGAAGAGAAAGCTGCCGCTCCACCAGGTAGAGGATCTAATATATATTTCTCAGCAGGTGCAGCTTCTAATATCCGCCCGTTTGCTTTTTCAATAGCTAATGTACTAAATGGTTCCATTGTATAAATTGCATCAACTTTTCCCGAAGCTAAAGCTTCTACCTGTACAGTGGGTGGAATTTGTTCAATAGAAACTTGATCGGGATCTAAAAAGTATCGAAGAATTAACTTAGTGATAACCATAAATGTAGAGCCAGGAAATGTTCCTAATGTTTTCCCTGCAAGATCTTTAACAGATGATATGGAAGAACCTTCTCTAACAATGATGTTATCAGGATATTTCTCTTTTGTTTGTAAATTTACAGAGAAAATTTTAAATTCACCCGAACTGCGAAGTTCCATTGCAAAGAGAAAAGATGTGGAAGCAGAAACCTCCAAATCTATCCTGCCGGCAATAAGAGCTTCAACTAAATCATTACTTGTCTGAAATTTAATGAGTTCTACGTTTATATTTCTATCATTAAATAAATGGTTTTCAACAGCAACATATAAAGGCAAACTGTTGGTAACATCTAAATAACCTATACGAACTTTTTCTGGTTTTTTTGCACAGCCAAAGAAAATTAAAATAACAAAGCTCATGAAAATCAATGTTTTAATTAAATTCTTCATCGTAACTCCTTTTTTTATTCTATCATATTAAAAATATTATATTATCATTTCAAGATAATGATTTCTATTCAATTGATGTATAACTGGAGACAAATCACCATTATGCGATGCTTTTATATTGCCTATATTTCAAGATGCCTTTAATTCGAATTGTATTCAAGTTTTCTTAAAAAACTTTCATTACCACAATTTGTTCAAAAACTTCTATTGTTAGTTGCACAAAATTTATGGTTGATTCAATAATCAATTAGTACCACATCAAGCAATTATAATGAACAAACAATACACTGACCTGCTTTTCGTTTTAATTAAATTTCTATAAATAAGATACGCTACTAACCCTAATAGAGTATCTAAGTAAGACCATCGTTTATTCTCAATTCAAATTTATCATCATTATTTGACAAAAGAAATATTATTATTGTTACCAGTCAAGTATATTTTTGGTCGTATGGAAAATTACTGTTTACTCTTGATTTTAGGGTAATAATTCAAATGAAATACTGCACAGAGTATCAATATTAATGCACATTCACAACTTCACATATTCTTGCCTTCGCATTTTCACATCTTCGCACATTCTCCTATTTGCTCCTTTATATGACTAAATCCTGAAGAGTTAATAAGCTATATACGACCATTGCCAAGCAACGGCAACCACGTTATGATATTATAATGAACCTAAGCATTTTTGCTACATTGTATTATTAATTGACTATTAATACCGTTTATCATATCTTCCAATCTCTTACCTTAAATCTTTTCGCATCTGCCAAACAATAATAATACAATGTCAAAATGGATTTTATTTTTTTAATCAGTCAAGTATTTTTTTCTAACCGGGGAAAATATATTTGTTTAACCGAAAAATCAGAAGAGTCAACTTATTGCATAATAGACAAAAATATTAGTAATGATCGGCTTTTTGGTTAATTGGTGATTAGCAATTGATGACGAAAAAATATTTTATTTTTATGGTGTAATATAACTGGCTTCATGCAGAGGTGTTTTTAAATCATAAGATGGAAAGTACTAAACTTGCACTTTGATAGATTAGTTCTTTCTGCATGCAGAAATTTTTCGAAAACTCTTATGCCTTTTCATTTTTTCAATTACCGTCTCTTCGTCCTTCAGTCCTT
>CAZAHZ010000148.1:0-8649 GCA_964485055.1 uncultured Candidatus Cloacimonadota bacterium | reverse complement strand
AATATCCTCAAAGATATTAGCAATCTTAATCAAAACAGTATCGCTCAGATTAGGTATAAGATGATCAGTTAAAAAGGGAGTAATTTTTTTTATCATAATAATAAACAACGTATATTAATAAGGAGATTATATGAAGATTAAACTGGTAATTGTTTTATTAATTCTGGCATTCAGGGCAGTAACCTGGAGTGTAACGGTGAGTGGTTATGTGACAGATAAAGGGAACGGAGAACGGATAACGTATGCGAATGTGATAATAAAGGGCGAGGGAATCGGATCACAGACAAATTCCGATGGAATCTATACGATAACAGGCATGAAATCAGGAGTTTACAATTTACAGGTAAGTTGTCTGGGTTATTCATCAATTGAGCAGGAATTTACGATAGCAGATGAGCTTGATGACCAGTATTTTCGATTTGAGCTGGAGCGGAAGGCAATAGAGATTGAAGGTTCGGGAGTGAGTGGCAGCGGGCAGCGTCAGCGGTTAGGATTTGATCAGGATAGTGCCGAGATCAGGCTGGGTAAATTGCAGTTATCGGGAGAATTGATCCAGGATCTACCACAGGCAGCGGATGCAGATGTGATCAGGTCTCTGGAGATATTACCGGGAGTGCAATCCATCAATGAGACATCTAATGGGTTGTATATCCGGGGTGGGACGCCGGATCAGAACCAGATATTACTGGATGACACGGAAGTTTACAATCCCTCTCATTTAGGGGGAATTTTCAGTACTTTTAATTCAGATGCCATAGCGAGCGTGGACCTCTATAAAGCGGGATTTCCGAGTCGTTATGGAGATCGTTTATCTTCAGTGCTGGATATCCATAATAAGGATGGCAACCGTAAGGAGAGTGAGGGAATATTCCGTTTAAGCATGATGAGCGGATCAGGAACTATTCAGGGACCATGGGCGATTGGTGGTGAGAAAGGTTCCTATATGGCATCATTTCGGCGGACGCTTTACGAATTACTGGATTTTGACATACCGGAATCACATTTTTATGATGGTCACGTGAAATTGAACTGGGATGCAGGGTTGAAGGACAAGATATTTTTCAGCAGTTATTTTGGAGAAGACTATCTGCACATGGAAGAGGGAGAGGACCTTAATATGAATTGGGGTAATAACACCTTTACGGGACAATGGCAGCATGTTTTCAATTCGCAGTTATATGGTAAATTGAATATATCCAACAGCAGATTTCATTTTGATCTTGATCAGGTTTTTGATGGTGAAGCATCAGTTACTCAGGAGAACAGACTCAATGATATTACTCTGAAAGCCAATTTTCATTATCAGTCTGATAACAGGCATCAACTGGAATACGGGACGGAACTGAAATATCTGGATATCACCTTTGGTGCAGACACAAACCTGGACATCAATACTTCGCATTACCCCTGGCTGGAAGTGCCATCTACGCAGGCATCTTTCTACTGTCAGGATAGCTGGGCAATAACGCCTCGATGGACAATCCAGCCGGGCTTACGCTATACCTGGTGCCGAGTGGAAAGCGAATATCTGGCGAAGGGGGGAATTGAGGATTATCAGCGCTTATCACCGCGACTAGCTCTTCGCTACCGCCTGGCAGAAGGGACGGATATTTCAGTGAGCTATGGCAGATACTATCAATATTTGACAGCGACAAACCGGGCAGACTGGCCCATGTCGCTCTGGATGCCGATAGACAAAAGCGTGGAACCCGGAGAAGCTGATCATTTTGTGGGTGGATTACAGATGCACCTGGGCAGGAATATCACGCTTGAGATCGAGGGATATTATAAGGAATTACGAAATCAGGTAGCGATAAGCGAGGAGGCATTCTTGGAATGGAATGAGGGAGATGACTTGAGTGAAGCTTATAATATCGGAGATGGCTACTCCTATGGGGGAGAAGTGCTGATTGGCTCTAACTGGCAGGGAATGGAAGGTTTTTTGAGTTATACCTACAGCCGGACTCTATTGCAGATAGATGGTCTCAATCTCAATCCAGTCACTGGCGAATCAGAATATTATCATCCTCGGCATGACCGGACGCACAGTGTAAACCTGATTGAGAATTATTATTTCAGCCGGCAGACAGATCAGCAGATAATAGGAGCGGATTTGACAATGGGTCTGGTTTATACCTATGGGACAGGACAGCCAGCTCAGGCACCGGAAGGCGTGTATGAGGATATGTATGGGATGCAGTTTATAAATGGTTATCTTGATAATGAGCGTTTGCCAGATTATTCGAGATTAGATCTCAGTATAAAGCTGAAGTGGAATCTTGGCAATTGCAGTATTGAACCCTATGTGATGCTTGTTAATGCTTTGGATCATGAGAACGTCTGGACGCGGGACTGGTTTCCGACAATTGACAATAATGAAATTTTGCTGGATCACAGAGACAGCTATATGTTTGAGCGGATGCCCTTTTTGGGCGTAAACGTAGCCTGGTAGGAGGAAAAGATGAAGAACTTGAAAAATTTATTGCTGATAAGCGTTTTATTACTGATTGCCTGTAGTGAAAACACGACACCGGACCGGAATTCGGTTCAAAGCTATTATATAACGGGAATTCTGGAAGAGGGAAGCTATATTGATGCTGAAAGAGCCATAAAGATTGGTAGAACCCAGGAAATTGAAAATGCTGAATGTGATCTGCTGTCAATTTCCGAGGCACTGGTTACATTATATGAGAAACTGGATGATGAAATAATGAATAGTGTCATCCTGGAATGGAATGTTGAAGCAAGAGGATACATTGACAGATATCAAAATATCATGATCACAGAGAACCGGATCTACCGGTTAGAGGTTCTATTGCCGATGGGGGACATGATGTCTGCGGAGACGACAGTACCGTTGCGGATAGATGTCTATGCTGACAGTCTGGTAAGTGAAGAGTCGGCGTTTGGGGATTATCCTGCTGATGATCAATGGAGCGAGCTGCAATTATCTATGGCAAATTCGGAGCACCCTATTCAGATTGGTACTCAGAATGATGAGGAATTTAATCTTTATACGGAAATATACTGCCTGGAAGAATATTGGGAGGCAGAATATACATATCCAGAGGAAGATAATGTTTTTCCGCTGGATGAAAAGGAATATATGGGTAGCGTTCAACAATATCCCCGCCGCAATTTAAGCTATTTTATGTACCAGCCGGTCAATGGTATTGTTAACTATAACTGCTATCAATCAAGTATATTATTTTACGGCAGGACGGAGGTGAGCGTCTATTCCATTGACAGTAATTATCTCAATTATTTATATAAAAGCGATGGTTACACAGCGGGTGGAATAGTTGGAGGTATTGGCGTTTTAGGTTCCAGAAGTGGTAAAAAGCTTTATACTCGGGTAATAAAATGAGCTGAAATCAACTGAAGCAGGAAATTTTGGATATATTGAGGATTTGGCATAAATCATGCTTTATAAAAGAAAAATTTAAGAAATAAAATTAGGAGAATTTATGAAACGAATTCTAATATTTCTAATTGTATTGATGGCAGCAGCATTATTCACTGGCTGTGATGGTTCTCCAACGGACGGAAATACAGCTCCGGGAGTTCCACAATTCCCCACTCCTTTTGACGGAGCAACCAGTGTGGGAAATGTAACTACATTTAGCTGGAGTTGTGAAGATGTAGATGGAGATGGTCTCACCTATACAGTATATTTGGGTAAAACTGATGATCTGGAGATAGTTGCCAGTGAGATCAGTGAAACTTATTTTGTACCAGATACATTGGACTATTCTCAGCGTTATTACTGGAAAGTCCGGGCAAATGACGGACAAGCGACAACAATGAGTGCGAAGTGGCGCTTTAATACTGTAGAAGAGAATGTTCCCCCAACCTCACCTTCAAATCCGGTACCTTCCGATAGTTTAAGCGATGCCAGTGTAGAGCAATTGTTTCGCTGGTATTGTTATGACATTAATGGTGATGCAATCAGATGTGATTTCTACCTGGGTAAGGATACAGATCCTCCCCTGGTTGCAGAAAATCTTGAAGATTATGAGAACTTGGTTGTTAACCTGGATTATCATACCACGTATTACTGGCGGGTAGTTGCTAAAAGTGCCAATATGGCTACTGAAGGACCGCTATGGTCTTTCGAGACAAGATATTATAATTATCCACCGGAAGTGCCGCATACTCCTTATCCTCACAGTGGAACGTTAGATGTTTCCACAAATTCTCGTTTATCATGGAATTGTGATGATCCGGAAGATGATGATCTCACTTTTGATATCTACCTGGGAACTGATAGCAATCCTCAACTTGTAGTGCAGGAGTATGGTTCAATGACTTATTATCCGCAAAGTTTGGAACCGTTGACGACCTATTACTGGCGGATTGATTCCTGGGACGGTAATAATTATTCACACGGACCGATCTGGCAGTTTACAACCGGAGACCCTAATAATCCTCCCAATGCACCCACCTGGCCCTGGCCTGAAGATGGAGCAACTGGTGAGAGCATTTTTGCCATTCTGCGCTGGACATGCAGTGATCCGGATGGTGATGATCTGATGTATAAAGTATATTTCGGAGTAGTTCCGAACTTGAACGAAGACCATGTAATTGCTTTGGGTATAACAGATGATCACTGGGAGTTAGGTACCTTGAATTACAATACGACCTATTACTGGAAGATTACCGCACACGATGGAGAAATGACAGCGACAAGCGCTACCTGGAGCTTTACAACGGAGGCATTTCATCCATAAATAATTGAGTTGATATACTGGGGGCAGTTCATCAGGAATTGTCTCCAGGATTATTAAAAAGCCTATGAGTTTAAACTTTCTATGAAAAAGGAGGATTACAGTCCGACAGGATAGAGATAAGCTTAAATTTGCTTGACAGTAATTATCCTAATATTTTAGAGAATAAAATTGATTGTACGGAAAAATATAAGGAACTGGGAGAATCTATGAAACAAATTTCAATATTTCTTATTGTCTTATTGATAGTAATATTATTCACGGCATGTAACAACAAACCTACTGATACTAATATAGCCCCGGGATTACCGGAGTTACCAGATCCGGGAAATGGGGCAACCCATGTGGGTATTGTCAAAGAATTAACCTGGAGCTGCGCAGATCAAGATGGTGATGATCTCACTTATACCTTATATATGGGAAAAACGACGAGTATGGAGATTGTTGCCAGCGAGATTACCGATACCCATTTTTTGCCTGATACTCTGGATTATTCGCAGCGTTATTACTGGAAAGTGCGGGCTAATGATGGAATAGAGACAACAATGGGAAATCGCTGGTATTTTGACACTATGGCAGAAGATATGCCTCCGACAATACCGGCTAATCCAATACCGGCAAACAACTTGACAGGTGTTGCTATAAATCAGCTATTCCGCTGGTACTGCTATGATATCAATGGTGATGATATTAGTTTCGATTTTTATCTGGGTATTGATGAAAATCTTCAGATATTTGCAGAAAACCTCGATGAATACGAGTTAATGGTGGAAAATCTGGAATTTCATACAATGTATTACTGGAAGATAATTGCCAAAAGTAATGATTTGATAACAGAAGGACCTGTTTGGTGTTTTGAGACGGAATATGGTAATTTACCCCCAGATGTGCCGCATACTCCATATCCGCACGATGGAACGACAAACGTGTCCACTCATACCCGTCTATCCTGGAATTGTGATGACCCTGAAGGAGATGATTTGACTTATGACATTTATCTCGGAACAGAAATTAATCCTCCAATTTTAGAACAGGGATTTGAAACTAAGACTTATTATCCGGAAAATCTCCAGCCTTCAACGACCTATTACTGGTGTATAGATGCCCATGATGCCAATAATCAATCACTCGGACCGATCTGGCAGTTTACAACCGGAGCTTTAAACCTTCCGCCTAATGTACCGACCTTGCCCTGGCCTGATGATGAAGCAACTGATGAAAGCGTTTATGCCATGTTACGCTGGACTTGCAGTGATCCCGATGGGGATGCTTTGATGTACAAAGTATATTTTGGCATAGTACCTAATTTGACCGAAGACAACGTGATTGCCCTGGGAATAACTGATGAAAACTATGAACTGGGAATCTTGGAGTACAGTACCACTTACTACTGGAAGATCACAGCTCACGATGGAGAATTGACAACGACAGGAGCCACCTGGAGTTTTACAACGGAAACTTCGAGACGATAAATAAATTTGCAGGAATTATACAGGGGCAGTTCATTGGGATTGCCCCATTTTTTTAGAAGGCTTGAATTTTAATTGTTGAAGATGAAGCATCATGGAATTAAACTGGAGGTAAATATGGAAGAAGTGCTGAAAATATCAGATTTATTAAAACCCGAATTTATTATTGACCTGCAATCCCGGAATAAAGCAGGAGCTTTGGATGAGCTTTTGGATGTGATAACTCAAAGTGAAGTTATTACTGATGCCGGCAAGTTCCGTAAAGCGATCCGTGATCGTGAAAAATTAATGAGCACGGGAATTGGCTATGGTATTGCGGTTCCGCATGCTCGTGATAAGAGCATACTTGATTTTGTGATTGCAGTAGGTCGCAAACGCGATGGTTTGATGTATGAATCGATTGATGATAAGCCGGTTCAATTGATATTCATGATTGGTGCGTCTGACCGGCAGGATAAAGATTATATCAGATTGTTGTCACGCCTGGTCTTGCGATTGAAAAATGAGGATCTTAAGAACAGGATATTAGCAGCCGCAGATTCCTCGGAGATTTATGAGATTATTAAGGAAACTCGTTAGGAGGCAGGAATGTATTTTATTCTTCATCTTTATGAGGAAAAGTATCTTGATGATGTGATGATGGCTTTGATTGAAGCGGGAATAGAAAACACCATAGTGCTTTCCGGCGAGAATCTTAGCCATAAACTTACTTCGGATATGCCAATCTTTGCCGGTTTCAGAAATTCTGTCCGCGGGCAAGGATACAGCAAACTGATCTCCGGTCAGGCTAGTAAGCAGCAAATGGATTTTATGCTGGAAGAACTCCATAATGCCGGAATTGCCCTGATTGACAAAAACCTGGCAGATATAGTGCTGATACCTGTGGAACATTATTATAAGGGAGAAGAGTAGTGGATATGTCGTTTTTGCTGATATTCAGCGGTTTTGCGATTATTACTGCCTATTTCCTGTCACTCGGAGTAAATTTAATTAAATCCCCGCTGATTGTTGGATATATCCTCGCCGGAGCTATTTTGGGTCCTGCCATTTTGAATCTGATCAATATGGATCAAATAGAGCATCTGGGCATTGTTAATGTCCTGACCCTTTCATTCATCGGCTTTGGCGTGGGAGGAGAGCTGCGGTTTTCGGAATTAAAAAAACTGGGTAAGAGCATCGTAGTTATAGTCTTATTTGAAGCTACTGCTGCATTTCTGGCTGTTGGATTAGTTACCGGACTGGTTCTGCATAATTTACCATTAGGTTTGATTTATGGTGCCCTGGCAGCAGCAACTGCGCCGGCAGGCACCACGGATGTTATCCGTCAATACCGTGCTAAGGGTAAGTTGACGACAACTTTATTTGCCGTTATGGGTCTTGATGATATCTATGCTCTTTTAATCTATTCCATATCAATACCCTTGGCAATTATTTTTCTGGGTGGTTCTCCTGAGGATGTTTCGGTAGGAAAAGCCCTGTCTCAAGCTGGGCTGGAAGTTATCGGCGCAATTGGTGCGGGTATTGTCATTGGCTATATTTTTTCTGTCGGAGCACGTCTGATCCATGATCATGTCTCGATCCTCCTCTTTTCGTTAGGATTAATATTCTTGAACTGCGGAATTGCGGAATTGTTTGATATTTCTCCAATATTATTGAATATGGCAGCCGGTATTGTTTTAGTCAACCGCAATGCAGTCAATGCCAGGAAAGTGTTTTTAGCTTTGGGTAATTGGACGCCCCCTATTTATCTTTTCTTTTTCTTATTGATCGGCACACGCTTAAATTTCTCCCTCATTTATAATTACTGGTTCTTGATTATCGTATATATTGTGATCAGATCCCTGGGAAAATGGGGTGGAGCCTTCACGGGTGCTTTGATCTCAAAAGCACCTGAACAGACCAGGAAGTATCTGGGATTCACCTTGCTTTCTCAGGCGGGAGTAGCCATAGGCTTGGCTTTATCAGCGTCGCGATCTCTGGAGAAGTTGAATTTTAATCATGAAGCTGATCAGGTCATGGGTGTGATGGCGGCTACCACATTTTTAATTATGCTTTTTGGTCCTATTATTACCAAAATAGGATTACTGAAGGCTGGCGAAATTAGAGAATAGAAAATCAGTTATTGTAATTTAAAATAACAGCTTCCGTTTCCCGGAAACTGTTATTTTTATCTTGGCTGGGCTGGGAGGAGTCGAACCCCCACATACGGAACCAGAATCCGCTGTACTACCATTATACTACAGCCCAAATTTTAAAAATTGGCTGGGGCGAGAGGATTCGAACCCCTGAATGCATGGACCAAAACCATGTGGCTTACCACTTGCCGACGCCCCAACACTATATTTATTTTTAAATACTGGCGGAGAGGGAGGGATTCGAACCCTCGGTGAAGTTTAACCCCCACACACGCTTAGCAGGCGCGCACCTTCGACCATACTCGGTCACCTCTCCAC
>CAZAHZ010000147.1:0-8710 GCA_964485055.1 uncultured Candidatus Cloacimonadota bacterium | reverse complement strand
AAGCGATTATCTTTAAAGAACTTAGAGTATCCTATGGTCATATGACACTATTTTATAACCACCATTTTAGAATAACATTCCTTACCTGCTGCTTCTAACCTGGTGAAATATATTCCGGAAGCTACTGCTCTGTTCTTTCCATCCAGAAGATCCCATTTAACAGTATGTTGCCCGGCTTCATAAGGCTCATTTACAAGTTCCGTTACTTTCTGCCCCCTGATGTTATAAATACAGAGTTTCACCTGACTTGAGTTCGGTAAACTGAAGGCAATATTTACACCATCAGACCTCGTGCTGCCATAATAGAAAGGATTAGGATAATTCATCACATTTAATGCCGGTATCACGGTATCTTCATCCTCAGACATCCAGATCGGAACAAAACTGATCATACCGGAAAGAAGAGTATCCGCTGGCTCATATATGAAATCACCGTCTCTGCTCAGATCGAACTCTTCTTCACCGATGGTCATGATCACCACTACATCTTCCGGTAATTCGTTCTGTGCCAGTGAAAATGTTACCGGCTCCAGTTGCTCCATCATTAATTCAAATTCCCAGTCAGTCCGCTCGCTATTCAGATCATAGCTTCCTCTGGTATCCTGATTATAATGGGTTATCATTGTCCCAGCCGAATCCATCACAGTATAAAAATTCAGATCATTATCTCCAGGTGTCAGAAATGGTTCCGGTAGATCATATAGCTTATCATGCCCGTCTGAACCCTGGGGGTTAATTGCCAGCAAAACCTCATCTTCTGCACCTGATCCCTGGCTGGCTGTCAGCCTTATCGTTATATCGTAATCTTCCCTGACGAGAGTGTTCTGGTTTTTATTGTAGGGTACAAATTTCACCTGTAGCCCAGATGTATGACAATACATCAAAAAGGCTTCCGTGGGATATAAATATTCCACTTCATGCCAGCCAAGATCATAAGCATAAACAGCACTTTCTATCAGTTCATATTGAACTGCATCCACAAATGACATTTCCAGACCAGGTGATATAATGATGATGTCATCCCGTAAATAACCTGTTAAATGAGGATTGGGTACGATATTCCAGCCTTCCTGCAAGGCAAATTGATCATTTCCTCCCCGTATGTCACCAGTCACTATTGTCACATTACCCAACGGGCTGTCCAGGAAGTATCCATTGCCATAAAAGAAAGCAAATTCCTCCTCATATCCCTCATGATAAATGGAATAGATTTCAGCACCTTCCCCCAGAAGATCGGTAATATCGTTTAATTCCAGAAACGGATTAGCTATTAAATGCAATCCCGAAGGTGTCGTCATGGCATAAGAAGACGGCACACACCCGAATTTATAGGGTGATGTATATTGCCGCCTGTCTCCGTCAATCAGCAGCAGATCAACAACTATCCTGGCTTCTTCCAGCAGCAAGCCCTCCGGCACTATCCAGTTCGTCTGGTTAAAGAAAGGTGGCAGTTCTTCTCCTATCTTTATATTATCCGTTGGAGTTACTATATAGATATCAGAACTTTCCACCAGGTAATTCCTGCTGGTACTCCAGTTGAAGGAAGCAACTTCTCCCGCCTGATAAATATGAGTGGCAGGATTAGGAAATTCCACATTCGGTAATATATTGCCCCAGTATAAAGTGAAATTTCTCCAACCCACATTGGGATTATCATAAGTATAATCCTCTGAGAGCAAGTCCGCTATCTGCCCCGAAGCCTGGTCTATCAGGTAAAGCTTGCGACCGTCCCTGATGAATTCACCCTGAGCTTCAATAACGATGTCATTGTCAATTTGATTGGATTTTACCCGAAATACCCAGCTTTTGAGATTAGTATCAAAATTGTATCCGTTTTCTATCTGACGGATCATACTCTGGTGATTATTCCAGTCTGTTTCATAAAATTCGGCAAATACAAAGTCACCTGTTGCTGTTTCATCCTGATCAATGTCATAATCAGCATCCCAGCCATCTGAAGCATTGGGCGTGGCGCCAAACCAGATGTCATCGGTCAGCATACTGTCCGGTTGAACGAAATGGATTGTATAGATGTCAAATGGCGTGGCATTGCTGGGATAGTTATGCCAGTATTCATTACCCATGGAATCCGTGCTCGCTGCAATATACGCATATCTTGTCCAGTTGGTCACCAGTGAATCTGTCCAGTTGTATGTATAATTGTCTATGCCATTCAATGCCACTAGATAAGGATTGGTCTGCCAGCTATCCATCAGGCTGTATTCTTCTTCAAAATCCGCCTTGCGGTAGATCAGAAATCCGGCATTCTCACTTTGATGAAAGGCATTAAAGGAGAAATTTACCAAACTGTCCATCGCAACTGCCTTCTCATATCTAAATCTCACTGGTCCACTGAGTGTGGATATTTCATTGGATATTTCGGAAAAATTTAAATGTGCATCTAAAACCATCATCTGAAAAAAATATTCCGTATTCTCATTTAATCCCAAGATCACTGTTGAGGTGCAGGCAGAATTATTCATCATGCTGTCATTAGTGCGGTCCCAGACATCATAATTACCATTGGCTATTGGCTCTTCTGAATATAATATCTCATAACTGTCATAATCAAAGCAATTGGTCTTCTCCCACCTTAACTGCACTCTGTCATAATTCCGGCTCACCAGTTCCAGCGGAGTTGTCGGCGTCGGCAGCGCTCCGTCATTATAGTCAAAGACCTGCGGGATCACCGCTGTCAGACTCTCAATCCAGGGTGTGTAAAATTCCATTGCCCGGTCAAATAAATGATGATAATCAAAATGCTGCGTGACGGGATCATATCCGAAAAACCAGTAATAATTCGCCGTGGTCTGCGGATAGCAGTTTGGCAGTTCATCCATTTCTATATGAAAAAAAGGCTCATAGGTCAAATGATCATTCCAGCCACTGCAACTGTACAACATCTGGCGGTTAGAACTGTATCCGGTGAGATCTACCGATGTATTAACGGCAAACGTGGTATCTTCATTCGTGTAATAAAAGGGATAGGTAGTGCAGTTAACTGCATAATAATCATTTAACCCGACTGCCGGATTCATCCCTACCGTATTTGCTTCCAGCATCACGGGATTGCCCTGGTTGATGATATCTATGCCATATTCCGAATAATCGCGGATGGGTATTCCCGGATCTCCCTTGCCATATCCTGCTGAAATCTGGCAACTTGAATACCAGAGATGCCGATTCCAGTCGTAAGAATGCACCTGCACGCTTAACTCCCGGTGCAGATAAGCTTCTCGCATATAATCACAGCTCGCCTGATACATCCTGTTGAATACTGTTGCTTCCTGGCGGGAAGGATCACAAAGACTGAAACTGTTGGAATAGTAACCACTACTTTCATTATAGAGCACTTCACGGCAGACTCCACTTGACATGAGGGCATAAGCATTTGTTTCCCGGAAAAGCTTTACTGCCATAGGCACTGTGAAAAAGTCATCTGTCGCATGCGGAGTCGTTATCACCACGGGATATTCCGCTGCCGGATTAATGATATATAAACCCCAGCCATAATCAAAAGAACCCCGCTCATCGTCGTCATTCCAGTCCGGTGTCCCGTTGTCATCTATATAGTTCATATTCAGATTCTCGCGGATTATCCAATATGTATTTCCACTTACGGTATCATTGAATTCCACGAGCTTGAATGGTAATCCAGTAGCTTCTGTCAGTGTATCTGCCAGACCATACTGCTGATTATTAATTGCAGCAGCTATCTCAGAAAAGCTATTAAGCACAAAATCTGACGGTACAACATAAGCGCCAAATCCTGTCAATTGACGATCATAAGGTGCATATAAATTATATCCCGCACTGGCTACTCCTTCCACTACGTGTGACAGCCAGTTATCATATTCCAAGGTGCTATCATGCCCATAGACAAAATCTTCCAGGGCAGCAGTCTCTGTTACCCATCCCAGTAGGCTGAGTGATAGTGCCATTATAATTAAGATTGTTGTTATCTTTTTCATTTTATCACCTCCTGCCTTATTTGATCAACAGCAGACGGGCTGTATCCGTCCGGCTTGATGCTGTTATCAGTTTAAATAGATATATGCCTGCTGCTGCCTGTTTACCGTTTGCTCTGCCATCCCAGTGCATATTTGCTGTACTATTTACTTCTCTGCTTGCCACTTTCCTGCCCCTGATATCATAGATATCCACTCTGGCAGGCAGATCATTATCACTCAAATTCAATTCGATCTGCACATTACTTCTCGCTCCACCAGGTACAAAGGGATTGGGATAAATTCTACTTATTGCTGCTCCGCTGGTTATAATATCATCTTTGTTATTATCAACTTCTTCCTGCATGTGCACTTCCACTTCCAGAATTTCTGCCGAACTGATCTCTATCTCCTCTCCATAAAGCATGTATCCTTCCTTGTAAACCTGCATTTGATGTATTCCCGTATCTATTCTCTCGATCAAAAAGTATCCCGCAGAATCACTCTCAGCAGTCCAGAGGTCTTCATCCACGCTAACCTGCGCATCATTCATCGCTGATCCCCATTCATCATACACGTAGCCTGCCAGATGTCCATAAGGTATTGGCGAAATTGTAAACACCGTGTTTGCCAGCCAGTCACAGAGCACGCCATTCTGCAGCGAACAGGGATCAAAACTCCCCAGATCACTGTAATTAAACCGCGTCCGTCCTTCTTCTACTCCGGTTATTTCGCTATAATAGAAATTGGATTGCCAACTGTGCGACCCTTCTTCATACCCTTTTTCGAGCAGCATCACCAGGTTGGTTCCCTGATATTCATAATAATCATCCAGCCTGATATTAAGTGTGTTATCTCCTGCCGGAAAATCATATTGACCATCATATACAAGCTGAAGACTATCTGCACTGATCCAACCATCCAGCAGGCTGTTCATCTCCGTTTCGCCCAGCCATATTCTCAAATCTATTCCTGCTATCGGATTGGCAAAATTATTGAATATGTCTATTCCCGTCACTGCACCTGTCACTTCCAGTTCATCTGCATAATAAATCGTCTCGCTTATGCTGGTATATCGTCTGAAATTAACCGGTAACAGATTAGTCAGTGTTTCTGCTTCACCAATCTGGGCAAAATGACAGTCTGAACCGGCTATATGAATATCATACTTTTTACTGTAGTCATTTTCCGGATTTTCATCTAGATTAAAATAACAGTGACCATAAAGCCCAAACAAGGTATCCGCCACGCTCTCTTCCGGTGACATCGTCAATTCCACGACCCGTTCTCCACCTGGAGGAAGCATCCAGTAAACTGTCTCCGTATCGTATTCATAACCACTGCCATCCACCAGATTCACTGTATATCCCGTTACATTAAACTGCCCTTCATTACGCACTGTCACTTCATATTGATATTCTTCTCCCCCGATCAGGTAGCCGGGTCCTGTTATATTCACCAGGTTAAAATCATAGGTGTATATCTCTTCCTGAGTAAAGTAGAAGATGTCATCTATCCAGCCAATGTCATAATCATTAGATACACTATAATCTTTTTCATAACTCCAGCGCAGATTATGTGTCCCTGCGCCCAGTTCATAAGCTATCTGCGTCCAAGCTACTGTCCCCGATATCTCTGCCAGCATCACATCATCCAGATAAAACCGCAGATAATCATAATTGGCTTCACTGCTTACTTTCCAGGCAAATGCCAGTATTCCGGTATAAGGAAATTCAATATCAACCGCGATCGTTGTGTTCTGGTTATCAGCTACATTGCCGCCCTGGGCACAATAATCGCCTTCAAAGGGATAACTGTCGGTTACAAACCATTCCGCATTACCGCTCAGCACCCAGTTGTATGCCGTGAAATCACCACTCTCAAATCCTTCATCTATCACCTGGCAATTAAGCATAAACGGGATAAGAAAACAAATAATCACAACTATATTCGCTTTCAACCTGCCTCCTTAGTATATATTATATCTCTCACTGGCTTCTTAACATTTTTCTTAATTATCTGTCAATTATATCTTTCCCTATTCGCTATTTACTAACTCCTTTTCACTTCTCACTACTTGACCAATACCATCTTTCCCCTTACACTGCTCCCTCTTCCCTGCAATTCATATAGATAAACTCCCGAACCATATTTCGAAGCATCCCATATATAACTGCCACTCTCTCTCAGCCCCTTTTCCCGCTGCAATTCTTCTCCCCGGATATTATAGATCACCAGATCGCATATCTCTCCCTTCGCTATTTCGTACACAATCCTGGTACTTGGATTAAAGGGATTTGGATAATTCAATACCCGGTTTAGTACTGCCGGTATTTCCTCTTCATCCGCATCTGTCTGCCTTGTTATAATGAAGGGCATCTCCAGTTGATATGATCCCGCTTCACTTATAATTTCTAACGTAAACTCCCAGTAAGATTCATATTCAATCAGTCTGGTCAGTTCCGTGACCAGATATAGATATTCTCCCGGCAGTAAGGTGTATTCCTGAATTTCTTCCGCACTGATATATTCCTCTTCTCCATCTGCTCTGATAATTTCTGCCATAACACTTATTTCTTCCTGCAGACCTGTCAGATCATATTCTATTCCGCATGTACATTCCGCTTCTGAAGTATTGAAAATTGTTATTGTATCAATAATGCAGCTCGTTGCCTCTATAGCTATTTCTAACTGACGGCTTCCGTTAAAACTCACCTGCACCGGATTTCGACCATCCACCTCTGTACAATCTGCCTGCAATATCCGATGTGAGCTTTCTTTCTCGATCCAAAGCCCAAGTCTCCTGTTTGTCCAGTCCCCCGGTGGAACACTCAGTTCCAGTTCATAAAGTTCTTTCTCTCCCGCTACTGGAAATTCCAGTTCTTCTGCCTCCCAATGCCAGTTCAACGCCAGTTTATTAATTGCCGGAAGTTGATCCTCTTCCCAGATACTATAAACAAGATGATATTCTTCTGCGGACACCCCGATCAGATTCTTGATCGTGAAATATACTATATTATTTTCTATATCCAGTTGCACTATTTCCAGTTCTACAGGCGATGAAGGTAACAACTGGTTTAATAATAACCGGGAATAATTGTCTCCTCCGTATAAATGAGCTATCTGTCCTCTGATTACCACCGCTGGCAATTCCTCTATAAGATACCTTTCAGTCATCTCCGGATATTCATCTATAATAAGATCAGGTGCGGATAAAAATGCCAGATCCCAACAAGAATTCACTCCCATCCCCGTATTGTAGCCATTAAATTCTGCCAGTATCTCAGGGTCATTCCCGCTCAATCCGTCCTCTACAAATAGAAATACCGGTACTGTCCGCGGAGCATAATAAGGTTTATTCACCCAACCCTGCATTTCTGCCTTCAGGTCTATTTGCGTTGCCGATGTCTCATACGAAGGCGTATTGCCTGCCGTTGAGGTCCATAGGCATTCACCTTTCGTTGAATTGATCTGGATTGTCATCCGTGTCCATGTCCCCTGCCCTCCGGCATCAGAAAGCACCTGCCACTGCCGTTCCGCACTGAAATCACTATCTCCTTCTATCTGGTATGCCAACGCTGAATAACGGTTGCAATATTGTGGAGGATACAGCACGCGAAAGTGATTCGTCGCCACCAGGTTATCACCGATTATCGCCGGCGCCAGAGTGTTATCCGCCTGCGTCCGCACTGCTGTCCCCACGTTATTCTGCTCAATGATCACAGGCAGTGTCTCGCTGTCCTTCACGCAGGTGATGATCGCTGCTGCAACTGTATTACTACCGCTCAACGCTGCCACCATATCCTGAGTATCGCACACTCCGCTCCCGTCAAAATCGATTTTCTCGATTGCTTTCCGCATGGTCAGCAGCACCGGTTTATATGGACCACCATTAATTATTGTGTTATTGCTTCCCACATTCATAAAGCAGGTTAATCCGCTCTCATTCGTTGCCGAAAGACCCGTCACAAAAAGCGGATATGTAAATGTGATAAATGCCTGCTCATCCGCTTCCTCCGGCATGCACACCAGCATCAGCGGATAATTGTCCAGCATCCCTGCTCCATTCCAGTCCAGATGCCGCGTCACGATTAAATCGCCCTGCAATAGCGGATCATCTGCCGTCGCTTCCCCCCAGCTTGTCAGCGTCGAACATCCGAACGGATCCGGCAGCCGTAAACCCGATTGACGCGTAAATGCCAGTATATCAACCACGGCATTAACCATGGCAATATCATATTCATCAATCTCACGCCCCAGCGTTACAAAATATATACTTTCCCCCGCTGCTGTGATCCCTTCCAAAGCTGCCCCGAATTCCTCCAGATATTCCTCATCAACTTCCCAGTTTGCTATGAATATTGTCCGACTCTGCTCATAAAGAACCGCATTATTAGAAAACATATAACCCAGCACATAATCCTCAAATAACTGCACACTTTCCTCCGCCAACAGATAACCCTGGGCATAACCCCGCTCCGCATGAGTCCCCCAGCATCGCACCTTCATCCGACCCTCTGCCAGATCCTCCCGCACCCCATTCACCTGTGCCATGCATATACCACTGATCACCAGCAAAAATATAACTATAATTACAATCTTTTTCATAATAGCCTCATTCTTGATTTTTTATTATTTACCAAAATCCCACCTTACCAGTCAAGCCTTTTCTCCCAACCCCATATTTCAACCACGAATTTCAAGGATAAGAAATTTTTTTTAACGCAAAGGACGCAAAGGGGCAGAGGACGCAGAAGATGAGG
>CAZAHZ010000146.1:0-8799 GCA_964485055.1 uncultured Candidatus Cloacimonadota bacterium | reverse complement strand
ATGACCTTTTTCCATCATTTCCAGTTCTTTCAACATATTTCTTTGGCTAAGGAACTTTGTCTTTTCCTGCAAGTCCTGATAAAATTCCACTGCTTCACGTTCTCTCTCGATGGCAAATTCTATTACTGCCTTAAAATCCTCGCGTTTCATATCTACTCCTTTCTAATTTTTCCTTTTTGTTTTGTTTACTCTTAAATATTTTTTTATTATTATTGTCAATGAAAGAAAATGCTGCCCTAAAGCAGCATTTTCTTATTAATCAGGTTATAGTTCCTCTGGTTTTTATTAGTCCATGGGACTAAATAAATCTTTGCCAACACCACACTCCGGGCAGGTCCAATCATCCGGTAAATCCTCAAAGGATACATTATTATGTTCCGCCGGATCATAGATATAACCACACGCATCGCAGATATACTTCAGCATTAGTTCCTCCTGTTTTAATAATTTTCTGTCAGAATTTCAAAATACGCCTGCTCATGTGAGCAAACCGGACATTTTTCCGGGGCTACGATAGATTCTACTACATGACCACATTTACGGCATTTCCAGAATACTTTTCCATCTTTTTTAAAGACAGCCAGATCTTTAACGTTTTGCCATAATTTGCGATATCTTTCCTCGTGATGCTTCTCTATGACTGAGATTATGGTAAATAACGTTGATATTTCCTTGTAACCCTCTTCCAGAGCTGTTCTGGCAAATTCCGGATATAGTTCTGACCATTCTTCCATCTCGCCATTTGCGGCATAATCCAGATTTCTCAGCGTGCTGTCCATTGCCACTGGGTAGCCAGCGCCGTTGATCTCGATCACTTCTTCATTCATCCCATTATTCAGAAGTGCTTTGAAGAATAACTTGGCATGTTCTTTCTCATTTTCTGCAGTTTCGATGAAAATAGAGGCTATCTGCTGAAAACCTTCTTTTTCGGCTGTACGACTATAGAATGTATAACGGTTTCTTGCCTGCGATTCTCCGGCAAACGCCTTCATCAAATTATGGGCTGTTTTTGATCTCTTAAATTCCATTATTTCTCCTGCTTCTATTTTGCTTCCCAATAACAACGCCTGGGTGATATTATCTCTTCGTCTTTATTAAGCTCTTTTAGAACCTTGTCAACAACAGATTTTTTCAGACCACTTAATTCTGCGATCTCTCCGGCTTTAAGTGCTTGTTTTGCTACCCGCATCACCTGCAATACTTTTTCTTTACTGTCCATGATCATCCTTCCCATAAGCCATGGACATTGCACCACTCCAGCGCATATTTTATTTCGGATTTCTTGACCGGAAATTCTGCCTGCGGCTTTTCATCAGGTTTCAGTTCATGACGATATATCGCCTTTTCCGTGTGAACCTCGATAAATTTGATATAATGCTTCTCCATCATCGGATGAGCTGTATTTTGACCTACTTTTACCAGTACGCCATTAGCTGTTTCTTCGATATAGGGCACATGCTTCTCAAGAGAAGCATCTTCAGTTTTTGGATCAAGTTTAACCATTTTCTGTCCGCAACAGGTCAAATCCTTTGCTCCTTCATTCAAAACTTCCACGACATTACCACATATCTCGCAGTAATAAATCTCACGTAATGCTGTTTTTTCCATAGTATTCCTCCTTGGTTTTTATACAGTAACAGGTGGTGTAAATACCCGCATTGCCAATTCCTTATCTAACATCAGGATGCCGTAACTCTCTTCCCCGATGCGTTCCAGGCGATTAACATAATCCTGCATGTTTGCTTCTTCCTCGACCTGTTCACTCACATACCATTGCAGTAATCCGCTTGAGGCATGGTCGTGATCTGCTAACGCTATATCCATCAGCTTATTGATGCTGTCACTTACGAATAATTCATGCTTATAGGCAAGTTGAAATATTTCCAATGCTGATGTGAACTCAGTTTTTGGTCCTTCGATCGGCTGCAGTGCAACTTTTGCTCCACGCTCATTAAGATAATGGAAAAACTTCATGGCATGAAACCGCTCTTCCTGAGCCTGCACAATAAAGAAATTGGCAAATCCTGGCAGATTTACTCTCTCCAGGTAGGCTGCCATTGACAGGTAAAAGTATTCTGAAAAAAGCTCCTTATTGATCTGATCATTAATAGCTTTTGCCAGTTTCTCTGATAATTTCATAATATTTTACTCCTTACATGATTTTTTGTAAATATTCCATAACTGAATCATAATCCGGCTCTTCCGTGACTTCTGGTACTAATTGAGTATAACTTATCAAGCCGTCTGCTTCGATCACTATCACTGCTCTTGCCAGCAAGCCACGCATAGGTCCATCCATAATTCTCACTCCATATTTAATACCAAATTCCGGTGCACGGAAAATACTGAGAGTTTCCACGCGTTCCAAGCCTTCAGCTCCGCAAAATCGTGCCTGAGCAAAAGGCAGGTCGGCTGATATACATAAAACATAAGTGCCTGGCAGTTTTTCCGCCAGGGCATTAAACCTGCGAACTGAAGCAGCGCATACCGAAGTATCAATACTCGGGAATATATTTAATACGATCCTGCTGCCTTCATATTCGGATAGATAGGCTTCACTTAGATTATTTCTGGTTAAGTTGAATTCTGCTGCTATACTGCCCGTTTCCGGAAAATTACCGTTTGTATGGATGATATTACCTTTTAGTTTTGTTTCTGACATCTCATAACCCCTTTTTAATAAAACCTGCTATTTCTGTTTTCAAGTGTTCACCTGCTGCCTGTAGCTCATCTTCATCAGGAATGAATTTTACCTTTATGGGACTTAATCGCTCAAATTTCATTTCTGCCAGGGCGCTGTCGAGCATGGGAATACTTTGTCCACCCCAGCCATACGAACCAAAAGCCAGTCCAACCCGGTTTTTGGGTGCCAGCCCCTTCAAATAAGTTAAAAATGCTGCCATAGAAGGCATAATATTATTATTCAAGGTCGGTGAACCCAGACAGATATATTTCGTTTCCAGTATTCTGGTCATCAAATCTGAGATATGAGTTAATTGAAGGTTATAAAGCTCTGCCGTGATACCGCCCTCTTCAAATATTTCTCTGATCATCTTTGCCATTTTCTCCGTTGTTCCCCACATGGTGTCATAGATTATCATTGCCCGTTCATCCACGCGGTTATGAGACCATTTATCATATAGATCAAGAATTCGCGGGATATGATCATGCCAGATCAAACCATGACTTGGCAATATCCATTCAATATCCAGTCCTGCTACAGCCTGCAGAGCTTTCACCACCTGGGCACCGTAAGGCAGCACGATATTGGCATAATACTTGGCTGCCTCCTCTTCCAGTATTCCCAGTGAATATTCATAGTCAAAACGTTCCTGCGATGCTATATGCTGACCAAAGGCATCATTGGAAAACAAAATCTTGTCATAAGCTGAATAACTTACCATGTTATCGGGCCAGTGCACCATCGGAGTCGGCACAAATGCCAGCTCGCGTTTTCCCAGTTTTAATACCGATCCTGCTTCAACTATATTAATATCCCAGTTTTTCTTAAAATGACGGTTCAATCCTTCTGCACCCTTGTCGGTTGCGTATATTTCTGCCTTAGGACACTTTTCCCTGATCAGCGGCAGACTTCCCGAATGATCCATCTCGATATGGTTCTGGATGATTATATCTATTTTAGAAGGATCAATGATTGAGCTGATCCGCTCCAACTGCTCTTCGAATAAATATGATTTAACATTATCTATCAAAGTCACTTTCTCATCTATTATCAGATATGAGTTATAAGTTGAACCCCTCTGAGTTAAATATCCATGAAAATTCCGTAATTTCCAGTCAACCACTCCAACCCAATATACATTATCCTTGATTTTTACTGCCTGCATTTAACCTCCATACCAATAGTATAATTATTTTTTTTAATGTCTGAAATTATTTCTTCATTTCTGGCAATTCGGGCAAAAATATGAGGTTCTCCCTGCTTGTTTGATCTTCTTTATTTCTGCACCACATTTACACTTCTCTTTGCCATACACGCGCAGAAAGTTCTGAAATTCTCCACTTTTATCATCAACACTCCGGTAATCCGAGATTGTGGTGCCATTACATGAAATTGCCTCTTGCAATACTTCTCTCGTTTTTTCTATTATCAAATTTATTTCTTTTCGCGTCAGCAAACCACCTTCACGCTCAGGTGAAATTCCTGCTCTATGCAATATCTCCACCACGTAAATATTACCCAGACCTGCTACAATCCTCTGATCCAGCAAAATATTCTTGACCGGAGCTTTCCGACCCTTTATCTTTTCTGACAGGTAGTGCTCATTAAAATCTGTTTCCAGCGGCTCAGGTCCCAGAAATGACAAGTGCTCAACGTCTTTGCCACTATCCATTACTATGATTTTTCCAAAAGTCCGTACATCATCAAATATCAAAAGTGTTTTATCACTAAACCTGATCTCTGCCCGAAGGTGTTGTGACCCTGCTTCTGTCTTATCAAAGATCAGCTTACCTGTCATCCGCAGATGGATCATTATAGTTATCTGAATATCTGTGTCTATCAGAAGATATTTCCCGCGACGCCTGATACCGGTTATTCTACCATATTCCCCGGTCTCGCTGCGTTCTTCACTAATAGTTCCTGACCTGTGACTTATTATCTCTGTTATTTCCTTTCCAGTCACCAGTTTTCGCAAACCTCTAACGATGGTTTCCACTTCCGGCAATTCCGGCATTAGTCCTCTCTACAATTCCGGCATATTCCCTGCAGGATCAGCTCATATTCCGTTACTATATGCCCCTCACATTCCTCAATATCAAATTTCGGGCAATCCAGATTTATATCAAATATCTCTCCGCACCGGATACATTGAAAATGGGTATGCAAACCCGGTTGCGTTTCATAGTGCATTTCATTGCCGCAAATTGCTAACTGGTGGATTAGTCCCTTCTGGTTGAATAATTTCAGCGTATTATAGACTGTGGTCTTGGACAATGTCGGGATTTCTCGGCTCAATGCTTGATACACATCCTCCGAAGTAGGATGATTATGATTTCCAAGCAGATACTTCAATATTATTACCCGCTGCAATGATGGACTAATTCCCTTTTCCACTAAAAGCTTCTTTGCATCTTTCATATTATTTCCAACCTTGTAATTATTATAATTCTAAAATCCCCTCAATCGTCAAGCACTTTTTTTTAGCTTCATCTCCCTACTCACGTCTCACATCTTGCTCTGGATTTTGCGTACCCAGACCATCCTGGTCTGGATTAATTACATTTAATTTTCCATTTTCAATTACTCCCATCATAGCAAAAGAATATTTGCCCATACAAGGAATTTCAATAAGCGACAAATATATTTTAAATTAGAAATAAATAAATAATACAGTAATACTATATTAGTATGCTAAGTGAGATAATTTTTGGTTGTATTTTTCGAAAGCCACAGGGAAGCCACAGGGAGGGTACTGGGAAGAGGAGGAGGAATTGAAAATTGAAAATTGAAAATGGAAAATTAATATATATAATAAGATAGAAATGTAATGAGTGATAATTTGTGAAAAATAGAGTATTTTACTGAATGAAAACAGTTATGAAAATTGTAAAGTTTTTGATAATGAATAACGTTAGAACAAAATATAAGAAAGAGAGGAGTTTTTTTACCACGAACCACGCTAACCACGCGAACTCTACGACTACACGACTAAGAGACTAAGCGACTTAGCGACTTAGAGACGGGGCGAAGAGGCGACGGGGCGACGGGGCGACTTAGCGACTTAGAGACGGGGAGACGGGGCGACCTGGCGACAAAGAGAAAATGGGAATGGTGATCGGTAATCCGGGATGAATAATCTGGGGATAAGTAATCTATTAGTAACAGATAGTAAATAAGTAAGTTAAGGGGAATAAGTGTTAGATAATATAGAACGATATAGATTTATAATGATGATAAAAAAGCAGTTTAATAAAAATAATGTTTGACAGAATTGATATGTATGAAAAAAAATGTAAGTAGGAATTATAAAGGAGGATATAATTATGTGGTGACAGACGTGAAGCAGGCTAATGACAAAAAGAAAGTGAAGGAGAAGAAGATGAGAAAAGTAGAGAAGTGGAATAGAAAGAGTGAACCTTAGACAATCCTTTAGGTTCACCGCCATACTGGAAGCAATCAAAGGGTTGGTAAAAAGAATTATAAGGAAACCTTATGAACTTTCAGAAAGAATATTTAAAAGCCGAAGAGGCAGCAGAATACCTGGGAATATCGCTGAGGACGCTGTATAGTTACGTACAGAATGGATTGATCAAAGTGCATAGACCGAGAAGGAAAATCTACATCAGCAAGGAAGAATTGATCAGGTTCATAAAGAGTTGCGATAATATTTCCGAGGAAAAGACAATGAAACCCGGTGGACAAAGAAGAAAGAAAAGTTTCAGACAGAAGAGATTTAAATAATGGAACAAAAAAGGAAGGATAAAAATTAAAAATAATGTTAGACTTCTTAGAATTAAAGAAATACTGATATTTAGACAAGGATCGGTAATTGAGCAAATTAAATTGAAATAGAGACTGGAATGGATTAAATTATAATCAGTATGAAAAAGGGGGCTGGCGATATGCTATGCCCCCCTTTTTATATTTTTTAAGAAGTTTTATAGATGAAGAATCCCATTCATACAATATAACTAATCGATATCTTTTACTATTCATAATTTTCTGATAAAAAAACTTGCCAAAAAAATTGTTTATTTAGTCTTATGATATTTGAAATAAATAGTGTATGAATTCAATAAGAACGGGGAGATTTTAAGAAATGATGATTTTGACTGGAATTATTAAATTATTTAAGGATTTATAATGGCATTAAATGAAGATACACGAGTGAAGATACCGGCTATATTACATCTTTGCAGATTGGGTTATAAATATTTATCATTAAAAGAAATTAGTAAAGCAGATAAAGAGAAAAGAACTATTAAAATGACATATCTAAGCGAATGGTTCCAGAAATATGTTAAAATCTGGGAAGATTTTCTTATTAGCATTAATTATAATTATTTACCTCAGGAAACAATGAAAGGCTTATATCTTGGTATCATTCTGAAAATAAAGAATCTGGAAGTTGCAAAAGTAACTGGTGAATTTCGCATAACAGATGAAAGCAAAACAGAGATTGACAGCAAATTGATAATAGAAATAGAAGATATTGAAAATGAAATTGGTAAATTAAGAAGTATGATAAAGAAAGATTCAAGATTCAGTGATAAGGTTGAATTGAATATTAGGATAAATGAAATGAATGAACAGCATAGAGAATTAGTAAGAAGGTTAAATAATGGCTAATTATGATTTTAATGATATTTTAAGTCCTTATGATTTTGAATTATTATGCAGAGATTTAATACAAAAACATCTTGGTTTCTATTTTGAGAGTTTTTCAAAGGGAAGGGACGGTGGAATCGATTTAAGAGCATTCACTGAAAAAGAACAAAATATAATTGTGCAATGTAAAAATTATAGGAATTATGATGATTTAAAACACACATTGAAATACAAAGAATTGGATAAAGTAAAAAAAATAAAACCTCTAAGGTACATTTTGATGACTTCCATTGAATTGAATGTTGCTAAGAAAAAAGAGATAAAAGAAATCTTTAATGGGTTTATAAAAATTGAAAGTGATATAATTGGTAGAGAAGACTTGAACAATTTATTAAGAGATAATAAAGATATTGAAACAAAACATTACAAATTATGGTTCTCAAGTACTAATATTCTTGAACATATCATAAATCGAGATATTGATAATATGACTCAAGATGAATTAGATGAAATAAAAAGTAAATGGAAAAAATGGATAATTCCTAATACTTTTAATAAAGCAATATCTTTACTTAATAATCATAACATTGTATTAATTTCGGGAAAACCAGGGGTTGGGAAGACAACTTTAGCAAGAATTCTAAGTGTAATTATGATAGAAAAAGGCTTTACTTTTTACTATTGCACAAGCTTTGAAGATATCAATAGAATAAGAGATAAAAATAATAAGCAAATAATCTATTTTGATGATTTTTTAGGGCAAAACTTTCTTAAAAACAATATTGAAGAAGCGGAGAAGAGAAAATTATCTAAAGTACTAGAAAGCATTTCAAAAGAGAAAAATACTCGGTTGATATTAACTACTAGAGAGTTAATATTGAATCAGGCTAAAATTGATTTTGATGTAAGCACAAATAACAACCTTGAAATAAATAAGTTTATATTTAAAGTCGATGATTTTAGTCAATTTGAAAAAGCAAAGATTTTGTATAATCATTTATATTTCTCGGAACTTGTAAAAGAAGATAAACTTATTATTTTGAAAAATAAAAGCTATAATAAGATTATCAATCATCGTAACTATAATCCCAGAATAATTGAAAATTTAGTTAAATTATATTATGCCACTGAATGTACAGAAAACTTCTTTAAATTTTGTATTTATTCATTGGATAATCCAGGACAAATATGGGAAGGAGCATTTCTAAATAATATTGGTATTCTTTCAAGAATAAATTTGACGATATTATTTACTATAACGATTCCTATTAAATGCAAAGATTTAAGAAATATGTCCAAAAAATACTGTGATGATAATAGTATTGAATTTGAAGATGAAAACTTTAAAAATTCTTTAAAAGAATTAGACGACACTTTTATAACTCTATCTAATAGCAACGGCGAGATATTTGTGAAGTTTGCTAACGCTTCTATTCGAGATTATTTGAATTATTATTGAGTTCAGTGCAAAAACCTCATTAAGTCAAAAAGAGAGAGGAGAAAGATAT
>CAZAHZ010000145.1:0-8800 GCA_964485055.1 uncultured Candidatus Cloacimonadota bacterium | reverse complement strand
GACAATAAATTATTATATGTGGAGATATCTTTATATCTTCTTTTGTATCCTAATTTTTATATCAGGAATGATCCTTGGGGTATTTTATTATTACAGTAAGGAATTACCTCCGCTATCGGAGCTTCATCAATATGATATGAAAGTGGGATCGGAAGTTTATGACCGCAATGACAATCTGATCCACACTTTTGCATTTGAGCAACGGACATTGACCAATATCAGTGAATTGCCGGAACAGGTGAAGAAGATATTGATCTGCATCGAAGACAAGAATTTTGAGAACCACTGGGGCATGGATTTGGCAGGCTTTATCCGCTCAATGCTGATCAATCTAAAGACGAGGAAATTTTCGCAGGGAGCCTCGACCATCACGCAGCAACTGGCTAGGAATCTATTTTTATCCCTTGATAAGACAATCCCCCGCAAGATCAAGGAATTGATGCTGGCAGTGTTGATCGAGCAGAATTATTCCAAAGAAGAGATCATGGAAATCTATTTAAATAAAGTTCCGTTCGGGACAGGAACTTATGGTATAGAAGCTGCGAGCCGTAAATTCTTCGATAAAGCTGCAAAAGACCTGACAATATCCGAGACATCTACACTGATCGGATTGATCCAACTTCCTAACGCCTATTCTCCAAAATATCATCCCCAGCGAGCACTTTGGCGTAAGAATTTGATCTTGAACCGATTACGAGAAGAGAATGTGATCACAACCCTGGAATATTATGAGGCGAAAGAAGACTCAATCCGCCTTGCTCAACCAAAAATGCTGGGAACTGCCAAAGATTATTTTATAGAATATATACGACCAATATTAGAGCGTAAATACGGAACACATCAACTTTTTGGCGGAGGACTGAAAATCTATACTACCCTGGATGCAGATTTGCAGGTTTATGCAGATAGTATTCTTAATCGCGAGCTAATCAAATTTGAGAACGCCAATAATTATAAAACCAAATACAGTGATATTCCAGCAGATACATTGGACATAGTAACGGATTACGTTCAGGGAGGCGTGCTGACTATAGAACCTGAGACAGGTTATGTGCGAGTATTGATCGGAGGCAGAAATTTTAATCACAGCAAATATAATCGTATCATGCAATCCCATCGTCAACCGGGTTCGGCATTTAAACCGATCATGTACACAACAGCCCTGGATAATGGGTACACTCCAGCGACAGTGATCAAGGATGAGCCAATCTGCTTTATTGAGAGAGACACGTTATTCTGGCAGCCCCATAATTATTCACGTAAGACCTATGGCTATTTACGGATGCGTGACGCCTTGCGAAATTCACGTAATATCTGGGCAATCAAGATGCTTTATGATCTCACTCCCTACGAGGTGAAACAATATTCGAGACGATTCGGAATAACTACACCAATCTGGGCAGTATATTCAATGGCAATAGGAACTAATGTTGTCTATCCATACGAATTAATAAGTGCCTATACTACATTTCCGAATAATGGTTACAGAGTGACACCTGTATTCATCCGGAGAATAGAAGACAGCAAAGGTAATATTCTGGAGAGCAATATTCCGGAACGGATCAAAGTGGTAAATGAACAAGTAGCCTGGTTAATGACCAATCTGATGCAGAGTGTAACAGAGGATGGAACTGGAGCGGGAATACGCTGGCGTGGTTATAAATGGGCAGCGGGAGCAAAAACCGGTACAACTGACGATTTTCGGGATGCCTGGTTTATCGGATATAACAAGAAGCTGGTTACAGGCGTCTGGGTGGGATTTGATAATAATGAAACACTGGGAGACAGTCAATCAGGAGCCGTGGCAGCATTGCCAGCCTGGCCATATATAATGAAGAAAGCAATAGAACTGGAATCGCCCAAAAACGCGAAAGGTAATCCGATAATAAACGGTTTCGTATATGAATTTGAGAAGCCTGATGGCATTGTGATAGAGACAATCTCCAAAGAAACAGGTTTATTGCCACGCAATCCTTATGAAGAGACGATAGACGAATATTTCATTGCTGGAAATGAGCCTACAGTACTTTCGGACTCCTTAAATTATAATTTTTTACCGACCATATACAGGGAAAATTTTCTTGATTCAGTAGTTTTTGATTTAGGTGGTCACCCATTTAATTATCCTGATTCCACTCGCTATCTATGTAAACCGCTTAATCAATGTTTAAGGGATTCAGCAAATTACTGGAAGCCTCTAAATCTGGAAAAAGATGTTGATTCATTGCATTATTATTTAAATGGAGAAACCCATAAGCTACCCTATTGGGTTGACAGTCTATTTATAATCCGCAACAAAACAGCAGGAATTGACAGCCAGGGTAATATGCTATCTTTGAGCGACACGACGGCAGTGACTTATATTTATGGGGACAGCATCCGTTATCATTTTAAGCCAGTAATTTTTGCCGAAAGTAAAATTGACTCGGTTTTTTATTATCTAGGAGGTAAACGTTACCGCTGGCCTTCTAATTATATCTGGAAGCGAGAACAACTACCTCCACGTCCGGACTTGCGGGGTGCTATAGTTTATCGCAATCGCAAGGAAGTGGAAATACCGGACAAATTATTGTATTGGATGGAACCTGAGCGAGTCTATTCAGATAGTCTGGAAACAGAAAAGAGAACCTTTCAGGATCTCTGGCAGAATCAGACAGAAGAGCCGGTACCGGACAAAAGAGAATAAATGAGCGAAGCGATTTTACTTTTTGTGACAATAGCCGGAAGTTTGATGTATTATTATTATCTGATGCTTGCCTGGCGTGGAAACCACAAGAAACAGCTTGACTTGATCTCAAGCCGAAAGCAGGTATCAATTATAATTGCTGCGAGAAATGAAGCTGCCAATATACAGGAATTACTGACAAGACTTGGAAATCAGAAATATCCGGTTGACAGCTACGAAGTGATCGTGGCAGATGACGGATCAGAGGATGGAACCGGAGAAATAGTTAGCCGTTTCGCAAAGAGCTGGGAAAATATCCGGTTATTGAGAATAGACCGAAAACGGGGACAGAACACGGGAAAGAAAAACGCCTTACAACAGGCAATCCAGTTGGCTAAAGGGGAGATCATTCTGATAACTGATGCAGATTGTACACCGGGAAGCAACTGGATAAAGACTATGACAGCCTGCTTTGAGAAAGATACGGATATGGTGGCAGGTCTGTCTCGCACTAGGAGTTCCGGTAAGAATAAAACAGGAAGTGTGCAATGGTTCGAACACTTTGATTTTATGGCAATGTTTGCTGTGGCTGGGGGATTAATATTAGAGGGCAAATATTTTTCCTGTTCAGCTCAAAATCTGGCTTTTCGAAAATCAAGCTGGGAACAGGTGGGTGGCTTTACCAAAATCATGCACCTGATTTCGGGAGATGATGTAAACCTGATGCAATTATTTCGGCAGTCTGGAATGAAAATCCTGTTCAACAGGTCTTCAGGCAGCTTTATGTCCACGCGTGCAATCAGCAGTTGGAAAGAATTATTAAATCAGCGATCACGCTGGGCATCGAACACAAAATTCCAGATCAATCTTAATCCGGAATTTTTCTTTTATCTGATGAGCATTTTAGCGATCACATTCCTACCCTGGCTGGTATTATTTTTTAACTGGCAGGCGGGTATATTATTAATAGGCTTGAGAATTGTCATAGAGATGATCTTTGTGCATGATGCTTTTGGCAGATTGCAGGCAGATAAGCATCTCTGTCTGAGTTATCCGCTTTGGCTGATAATTCAGCCCGTCTATATGATAATTGTAGCAATTCGCGGATTTTTTATGTTATATTTATGGAAGCAATAAGGAGAAATCATGAAAAAAACATTATTGTTTATTTTATTACTAAGTGTGTTGATAATTTCCGGACAGAACGAATTTGATAAATGGGTGAAGAATCAGGAAAAAGATTTTTCTTCCTGGAAAAGCCAGCAGGATAAGAATTTTTCGGAATTTCTGGAACATGGCTGGAGTTATTATGAGACTGAAGAACCCGTGAAACAGGATTCAATACCTAAGCCAGAAGAAATTCCTAATCCCGTAGATCATAGCTGTCCAGACCTGGAAGTGGGAAATATAGTCGCCTTAGAGATTGATGAAGATAAATTGAAAACACCCAGCACGTCGGATATTCTGAAGGATGTTCAGCGAGAGCAATTAATGTATGCAGTTTCCAAAGGGACGGAGACCCTGCGCCTATCGTATTGGGGTTTGATCTTCAATTTAAATTATAATATCAATATGAAAATCGAAAGTATGAAGAAATGCAATTCTAGCGAGATAGCCAGTTTTTGGGGTAAATTAAGTAACACGGATTATGAACTAATCCTGAAAGACCTGCAGAAGATGCGGGAGAGGTTTCGATTAAATGACTGGGCTTTTTGCCAATTGATCTACCACGCGGGTGAAAATATCTATCAAGATGCGAATATGTCAAATCTGTTTACCTGGTTTATTTTAACTAAAAGTTCATTTAACTGTAAAGTGGGTTATAACGAAGATAAGGTATATTTATTACTGGCAACCGGGAACAGAATTTACGGAGAACCTCATCTTGTTCTGGACAGTCGGGATTATTACTCAGTTGATTTGAGTAACAAAAACATCCAGCCTATCAATATTTACACCTATGACGGCAAGTATCCCGAAGCAGAAGATCTAATTGATCTTAATATCGCCTCTTCCCCATACCTGAACGAAGTGGTGGTGGAAAGAAAATTATCTTTTAGTTATGGTGACAGCACCTGGGTAATTCCAATCCGGCAAAATCAAACTTTAATAGATTTTCTGGCAGAATATCCTGCTACTGATCTGACGGTATATTTTGGATCAGAAATTTCACCTATTTTGCATCAATCCCTGATTGCGGGTTTAAAGCCAATTATTGATAACAGAGCAGAAGCCGAAGCACTGAATATTCTTTTACGGTTCGTGCAGACAGCCTTTAAATATCAGACAGATGATCAACAATTCGGAGGAGAAAACAGCTTATTCCCGGATGAGACAATGTTTTACGAATATTGTGACTGCGAGGACAGATCATTCCTTTTTTCCTATCTGGTCAGAGAATTTTTGGGACTTGGGGTTATCGGATTGGACTATCCAGGGCACATCGCTACGGCAGTCCAGATGAATTTTGATATTGAAGGAGATAAGATCAATTTCAATGGAACTGATTATTTAGTATGTGATCCAACTTATATAAATGCCGATATAGGGGTAATAATGCCTCAATTTTTGAATGTGGAACCGGAAATAATTCAATTCCAATAACGCGGGAGGATAAGATGAAGATAGTTTTGTTTGATGATGAGAGCTACAGGAATTTTTTCCCATTAACATTTTCCAGATCAGTGGGTGATTTGCGGGTTGGAATCCTAAAATTACGCCAGAGATTAAACATGTATCTGGAAAACGAAGATAATTATTACATTGTGGCAGGATTTCTAAAAAAAGTATATAGTGAAAGACATCCAAAGTGGTATATCAATCAACTACCCGATGGAGAAGTATTGCTGGTCAATTCAAGAATAAAAATAACTGCAGAACTTGCCAAACAAATGTTGGCTTTGCCACTTGATCACTATCTAACCAGCAACAAATCCCTGGTAGCTGCCCGGCTGGAGGTTGATGAACAAGAATTAAACGCAGACCAGATGGAAGCTCTGTTGATCGGTATGAAAGAGGAAATTCTTGATGGAAAAATACTCTGGGAATGGCTCTGGGAGATGATCTTAGAAAATGGTCATTTTATTAGGGAGGATTTTGAGAATATTTTCAATGACAAGGATAATAAATTTGAAATTGAGCCGGGAGTGACCATACTTAATCCTTATAAAGTCTGGATAGGCGAAAATGTCAGCATCAAGCCCGGAGTGGTAATTGACGGATCAACAGGACCAGTGGTCATTGATGAAGGAGTTTCAATCATGGCAAACAGCGTGATTTCTGGACCAGTGTATATAGGCAAAAATAGTGTGATAAAAGCGGGAGCTATGATTTATGGAAATACTGCCATTGGACCTTTCTGCAAAATTGGAGGTGAAGTGGAAAGCTGCATTTTTCAAGGATATGTCAACAAGCAGCATTCCGGTTTTCTGGGTCACAGTTTTCTGGGAGAATGGATAAACCTGGGAGCTGGAACTAATAACAGCGACTTGAAAAATAATTACAAACCTATCCGTATCCATAGTATCCAGCATAAACAGAAAATCGAAACAGAAATGCAGTTCCTGGGTTGTATTATTGGTGATCACAGTAAAATCGGCATAAATGGTACAATTAATTCCGGAACTGTGATTGGTTTCGGATGCAATGTATATGGTGATACTATGATTCGGGATTATATACCTAATCTGCATTGGTGTGAATCCGGAAATCTGCGATGGTACCTGAAAGATAAATTTCTGGAGACAGCGGAAATAGTAAAGCAGCGGCGGGGATTAAGTTTAAGCGAGGCAGAAAAAGAACTTTACACTAAACTGGAACATCAGGAGTCTGACAATAGTTAAAAAATATAATATAACCTCTTTGAAAAAGGAGAGTTATAGGAGTATAGAATGCAGGAATTCGTGGAAATTATATTCAGGTCTCAAAGAACCGGTTATTTCATCAATAATCAGGATTTGAAATTAGAGCCTGATCAGCAGGTAATCTGTCGCGTAGAACGCGGAGAAGATATTGGAAATGTAGTAAATTGTTCTTATTCAGATGCAGAATTGGAAGATCGCAGCAAGAATAATGAAATAAATCCCATCACCAGGATAGCCACAGAACAAGATTTAGAGCAGATCAAGAATATTGAAGAGCGAGAAAAAGAGGCACATGCAAAATTTTTAAATTTAATGGAAAAATACTCTTTCGAGATGAAATTGCTGGAAACAATATACCAATTTGACGGAAACAAATTAACTTTTTTTTTCTCAGCAGACGGGCGGGTAGATTTCCGAGAATTTGTGCGTGAATTAGCAACAGAATTCCGTACACGGATAGAATTGCACCAGACATCCGGCAGAGAAGATGCCAAGCGTTATGGTGGCTATGGTATGTGTGGATGTCAGTATTGTTGTGTTTCATTTTTGAAGAAATTCAATCAGGTGAGCATTCAGATGGCAAAGGACCAGAATCTGATCGGAAATCTCAGCAAGATTTCAGGTCCATGCGGACGGTTATTATGCTGTCTTCATTACGAAGAAGATTTCTATCTAAAGAAAATCGAGGAATTCCCGATAGTTGGTGATACCCTCAAACGAAATGGCAGAATATGTACAGTGATAAAAAATGATTATTATAATGACCAAATCTATTTGAAACCCCAGGATGATGACGTGGAAATATTAACTTTTGACCAATATAAAAAAATTACTAAACCGGACGTTACCCCCTGACGGGAAGATGAAAAAAAGGTCTATATGGTCATTTCTACCCGCTGAACTGGAAACTGCTGTAATAGAATCCGGAGAAAAGAAATTCAGGGCACATCAATTGCTGAACTGGATTTACCAGCACGAAATTATTGATATTTCTCAAATGATTAATATCTCAAAAGGCTGTCGCCAGCTATTCGATCAGCAATTTTCCACCACTTTGCCTGAAATCTCCGAAATTCAAAAATCGAAAGATGGAACCCGGAAATACCTCCTGCAACTGGTTGATAATAATTATATCGAAATGGTATTAATTCCTACCGAAGATAAATTAACTTTATGTATATCATCTCAGGTGGGTTGCCGTTTTGGCTGCAGTTTTTGTGCAACCAGCCAACTGGGGCTGATACGTAATCTGGAAGTAGAAGAGATCACAACCGAAGTATATCTGGCGAGACAGCAGGCAAAACCGAATAAAATCACCAATCTTGTTTTTATGGGTATGGGTGAACCACTGGATAATCTGGAAAATGTGATCAAAGCCATAAGAATACTCCAGGCAGAAAAATGCTTCGCATTTAGTCCCCGACGGATAACTGTCTCCACCTGCGGGATTGTGCCAGGGATACTTGAACTGGCAAAATCAGGATTAAAAATTAAACTGGCTGTCTCATTAAACTCAGCTATTGATGAGAAAAGAGCTAAACTGATGCCCGTATCAAGAATATATCCTATCGCTCAACTTAAATCTGCTCTTATTCAATTCAGCAAAGCAACTACCTTCCGTATCACTATTGAATATGTGATGATCAGGGATTTTAATCTGGGAGCAGAAGACCTGAAAGCGTTGCGTAAATTCAGCGGTGATCTTTCCAGTAAGATCAATATTATCCCCTGGAATCCTATACCTGGAAAAAACTGGGAAAAACCGGACAGTAAAGAAATTGAAATCTTTATGTTGGAATTATATAAATCATCTACAGTGCCAATAACTTTGCGAAACAGCCGGGGTGGAGATATCAGCGCAGCCTGTGGCATGCTGGCTGGAAAAAAGAGAGAAGTCCCGCCTGTTGACGGAACTTCATAAATCTATCTTATTTAACCTTTTCCAAAATCTTTCGCGTGATCTCCTGCATTACCTGAGCTGCTTCTAGTTTATTAAAATCATAGATATAGGGTCTGCCTTGATCTCCGGTATTTACAATATTGGGATCAATAGGAATGCTTCCCAGAATGTCCACATTAAAATCAGTCGCTGCCTTCTTTACTCCATCTCCGTCAAAAATAGTAATCATTTCTCCACAATGAGGGCATTTAAATGATCCCATATTTTCAATAATACCGAGAATCGGAACATTGAGCATTTGAGCAAACCTGATTGACTTCCGTGCATCAAGCAATGCCACATCCTGGGGAGTTGAGACAATGATAGCTCCAT
>CAZAHZ010000144.1:0-8803 GCA_964485055.1 uncultured Candidatus Cloacimonadota bacterium | reverse complement strand
TGATGTCAACTCCACGACTCTGGCATTTTTTATATATATAAGGAAAATGTAACAACAATTTATCTTTTGGTATCAGAGTCGCATCCAGATATAAAAATTTATCTCCGCTCTTTTTAAGTTCAAAGTCAATTGCACGGGATACGATATCACGAGGAGCCAGGCATTCCAGAGGATGATATTTCTCCATAAATGTTGAACCATCCAGTAATTTAAGGATTGCACCCTCACCCCGAACTGCTTCTGAGATCAAGAAAGGTTTATTATCGGGATCATAGAATGCCGTCGGATGAAATTGGACAAATTCCATGTTTGCTATCCTGGCTCCTGCCAGATAAGCCATGGCATACCCATCTCCAGTAGCTATCTCAGGATTTGTATTATAGGAATAAACCTGTCCCCCACCTCCTGTTGCCAGCATTGTCTTACTTGAACGATAAATTTCTATCTTCTGAGTTTCAGTATTCATCACGTAGGCTCCCCAGCAGGTTATCCTGGGAATAAAATGCCGGGCTTGTGATATATGGTGCTGCGTGATCAGGTCTATTGCCAGGTGATCCACATATATATCAATCCTGTCATTCTTCCGGCAGGCAGCAATTAACACTTTCATTATCTCATGCCCCGTTGAATCAGCAGCATAAGCCACTCGTTTTCGGGAATGCCCTCCTTCTCTTGTTAAAGATAGATTTTCAAGCCTGCGGTCAAGTTCATCATTTTCCAAAGTGAATTTTGTACCCAGATCAATTAGATACTGCAGTCTCTCTGGCGCTTCTTTCACGATCTGCCTGATAATATCTGTCTTCCCAAGCTCTCCTCCGGCAATAAAAGTATCTTTGACATGGTCATCAAATGAATCATGCCGGTCCAGTACCGCCGCAATACCTCCCTGTGCATAATCCGTATTACAATCATACATCTTCTTCTTGGTAACGATTGCCACGCTACCTTTTCGGGAAGCTTCCAGAGCAAATATAAGCCCTGCTAATCCACTTCCAATTACCAAATAATCATAGGTCTTCATATATTATCCTTCTTCTTCATTATTACTCAGCTTCATTATCAAGGCATCGTCTACTGGATTATTATAATACCCCTTTCTGATATATATTTCCTGAAAACCCAGTTTCCTATATAGTGAAATTGCCCGGATATTACTCTTTCTCACTTCCAGAAAAAACTTGCTGCAACCCTCTGCACTCATTTCTTCAATGATATTTTTTGTTAATTGAATTCCCAAACCCTGCCTTTGATATTCCGGTCTGACAGCTATATTATAAATGGAAAATTCTTCTACCACTTTTTCTCCAATCATGTATCCCAGTATTAAAGCAGTATCAATCTCCTGCAACACCCAACTCCGATAACTCAATACCGATGTGATAAACATATCCTCAGACCAGGGATCATTGAATACATCTTTCTCAATCAAGCATATTTCTAATATATCCTCCGATTTCATTGGTCGTATCAGTGTATTCATCAGTATTTTAACTTTTGCCCTGGATAGATCGGGCAATTTCCACTTGTGTCTTTTTTGAGATTGTTCATACTTAATAAATGATTAGTTGTTACTCCCAGATTACTGGCTATTTTTGAGATGTAATCACCTTTCTTTACTATATATTCACGATGCTGGGACTCATTGGAATACCCAAATAGCTTGATCTCCTGACCTGGATGGATTATATCAGATTTTAAGCCATTGATACTCTTTAACTTGCTTATTGTGGTTTTGTATTTCAATGCTATTTTATAGAGACTGTCTCCCGCTTTTACGGCGTAAACGGTGAAATATCCGTCATTTTTATTCAGGAACTGCTTTTCTATTCTATTTACTTCCATCTGATCCGGAACTACATCAACCGGCAAGCAAACAGTATATTCTCCCGGTGGCAGCACAACATCAATCACTGCGGAATATTTCTTTCTGCTCCTTTGATATGTTTTGATCCAGGGATTTAATTCCCAGACACGGCTGACAAAGGTCCCCTGTGCTTTTGCCCACTCATCTATTTCATAATACCCGTTTAATTTTACTTTCACCAGCTTGATTTCGTCTTTAATCGCCTGTTGTCTCGTAAAACTCTTATTAAATATTTCCGCTTCATTTTCAAATATCAGCTTTAATGCCACTGCCTTCCAGACATAGCGGTTTGTTTCATCAACCGACATGATCAGATCAAAAAAGTTCTTTCCACCTTGTTCTCGTATGACTTTCTCCACATTCCCTATGCCGGCATTATATCCGCAGAATGCCAGGAGCCAGTCATTGACTCCCTTCCGTTCCAAATATTTATAATTATTCAGCAAATACTGGGCTGCTGCTTCAGTTGACAGGAATACGTCTCGCCTTTGGTCAATAAATTCATCTACTCGCATGCCATAACCTGTTGCTGTCTTTTTCATAAACTGCCAGATCCCCATGGCATCCACAGGTGACTGAGCAAGATAACTCAACCTGCTCTCGGCAACCGCAATATATTTTGCATCCTCCGGTACACCATATTTTTTAAAAATACTGTCAAAATACGCAAAATATCTGCCACTACGCGGTATATAGTTATTTGCACCCTTCAATTCCTGATTATATATCTGTGTAAATTTATCCGCTATCCGTTCATTTTTTAGATCAAAGGTCACTCCCGCAAAAGTAATCGTATCAGGTATCTGAAATCCCTGCTTAATTGCTACCATCTGGTTAGCTTCATTCATGGCAAGCTGGTATTCTCCTAGTAAACTGTCCTGATAACTGATATATGCCTGTAGTGAATCAATCTGTTCCTGTTGATCAGAAATCATCCCCCACAAGGAATCCCGCTCCACTATCCAGAAACTTTGCCTTTCATCGGGCTTCCTGATAAGCTCGGTATAATTATATTCTCGCTGGTGTGAACAACCTGTTATGATCAGTAAGGATATCAAAATTATCATTGTTATGCGCATTAGAATACTCCTGTCAGTTTCAATATTATGTATAATGCCGGTGTTGCAAAAAGTAAGCTGTCAAAACGGTCTAATATCCCTCCATGCTCCTGTAATATCCTCGAGCTGTCCTTGATCTGCAAATCACGCTTGATCATTGATTCAAACAAGTCCCCATATTGTCCGACTATCCCTCCTGAAATTGACAGCATCCAGATATAATTAACATTCAGCTTAAGAAATAATACCAGAGTGTAACTTCCGATCAGTGAAAATATAAATCCTCCCAGAAATCCCTCCAGAGATTTGTGGGGTGATATTTTTATTATCCCTTTTCGCTTTCCTATCAGCATTCCGGTTATATATGCCGATGTATCCGTGACCCAGATCACCAGCAGAAGAGCTGTGACTAATGATCTACCCTGTGGCAGCACTCGTAATCGAAATAACAACGCTAAAAAATACGCTGTATAAATAATTGATAACATGGCAATTGAAAGTTTCTGTATTGATGCTTCCGGCTTATTTCGGAAAAGATAATTCCCACTCATTACCAATATCCCCACAAAAAGAACTGACATAACTAAATAATCTTCTCCCAATGCCCCGGCGATATACACCATTATTCCAAAGAATAACATTGTAACTGGTATATGGATCCCCTTTTTCCGGTAATTTACTCGAAGCTCATGCAGCATCAATATTACCAGTATCCCCAAAAATGAAAACATATATACCCCACCCAGATAAAACATCAGCAGTGTTACAGGGGCAAATATCATACTAACTATTAATCTGTTTAAAAATTTCATGATCACCTATCTTTTTCCAAACCTGCGTTTACGCTCCTGATAATCCAGAATAGCCTGGATAAATTCTGCCCTCGTAAAATCGGGCCAAAGCGTTTCTGTGAACCAGAATTCCGAATAGGTTGATTGCCAGATCAGGTAGTTGGATAATCTGATTTCTCCACTGGTTCGTATCACCAGATCAGGATCCGGCATACCTGCGGTATATAAATGTTTCGAGATCACTTCTTCAGTGATCTCTGCCGGTTTAATTATCCCTTCTTTCGCTTTGGCTGATATCGCCTGAATTGCCTCCACAAGCTCTCGCCGCCCTCCATAATTCATTGCCACATTTAAATAAAGTTCGCTGTTATGCCACGAGCGACTGCAATTCTCCGCTACCTTGATGTCATAGCCCGGCGGTAAATGCTCTTCCGTGCCTATAAACCTGATATTCACTCCATGCTTCACCAGATCGTCTATCTCATTGATCAATGAATCCAGGATTAATTTCAAAAGATAATTTACTTCATAACGGCTTCTTCGCCAGTTTTCGGTGGAAAAAGCAAATACTGTCAGGTATTTCAGATTTATTTCACGAGCGGTTTCCACTATCTCCCGCACCACTTTCACTCCCGCCTTGTGTCCATTCACCCTTCGCGTTTTATGTAAATTTGCCCAGCGTCCGTTGCCATCCATTATGATTGCTACATGCGCCGGCATCTTGTCTTTTACGATCAGGGGTATCAATGATTTATAATCCTGCTGGTCTTTCATTTCTTCCTCTCTGCTTCATATTTCAGATAAGCATATATAAAACCATCCAGCTCACCATTCATCACCGCCGCCGTATTACCTGTCTCATAATCTGTCCGGTGATCCTTTACCATCTGATATGGATGAAAAACATAACTCCTGATCTGATTGCCCCAGCCTATATCCGTCTTGGTGTTTTCTATTGCCTGACGTTCCTTTTGCTTTTCCTCTTCAAGCATCTGATACATTCTGGATTGTAATACCTGCATCGCCACCGCTTTATTCTTGATTTGTGATCGCTCATTCTGGCAGGATGATACTATACCTGTGGGTATATGGGTGATCCGCACTGCTGAATCTGTGGTATTAACTCCCTGTCCGCCTTTTCCACTGGCACGATACGTATCTATTCGCAGATCAGCGGGATCTATATCTATTTCTATCTCCTCATCTATCAATGGATACACAAACACTGATACGAATGATGTCTGCCTCTTTCCCTGAGCATTAAAGGGTGAAATCCGCACTAAACGGTGTATCCCGATCTCACTTTTTAGCAGTCCGTAGGAATTTTCTCCCAGAACCTCCACCGTCACGCTCTTTAATCCCGCTTCATCTCCGGATAGATAATCTATTATCTCAAAGCGTCTGCCACTGTTTTCCGCCCAGCGCGAATACATCCTCAGCAGCATCTCTGCCCAGTCCTGCGATTCTGTGCCGCCAGCTCCCGGATGAAGCGATAATATGGCACTTGCCCCATCTGTCTTTCCACTTAATAGCAATAGTCCAATCGCTTCTTCTACCTGTTCCCTGTGCTCTTCAAAATATTTAACTGCTTCCTGAAATAGTTCTTCACTCCTCTCTTCCGTCAATAGCACAAGATATGTTTCCAGGTCATCTTTTATTGTTTCAATCTGCCTGATATCATCCAGCAGAAGCTTCTTTCGGCTAACTTCCTTCATGATCCGCTGAGCCTCTCCCTGATCTTTCCAGAAATCCGCCTTGTTCATCTCTTTTTCATGGTCATTCACTTCTTTATTTAGAATAACCGGGTCAAAGTAACCTCCTCATGGAAATCACTTTTTCTATTATTATTTCTATCTCTTTCTCCAGATCAAACATTTCCATCTTTCACTCCTATGAATCTATATTTACTCGCTGGTAAAAAATACCTCTTCACTTCCTCATTATAATAACGGTCTGTCATGGTTGATAAAAAATCTCTCACTTTCTCTTCTGCTTTATATTTCCTGCAATATTCCTCAGATTTGTGATTAATAAAATGCTTGAAGATATTAGAATCCCGATTATCTTCCCTTATGTCACTAAGATATTCCTCAAATAATAATTTCATGCTTTTATCTATCACTTCCTTGGATTTCTTTACTTTCATATTAGTATATATCCGCTCATAATTAAAGTTCTTTAAATTCAGAAGCTGCTGCGATGTTTCTTCGTCAAACGCTATCTGATCCTTGCCCAGGCTGTTGACAATCACGCTCTTCACCAGCGTGTCTATGATCCGACTGTTTCGTTCTCCCAGGTATTCCACTGCTTCTGCCGGTAATTCATCCCGCCTTAATATATTCAACCTGATCGCATCCTCTATATCCTGACCTATATAAGCGATTGTGTCCGAAATCCTCACCACGCACCCTTCAATCGTCGCCGGCATCCATTCCACCTGCTCCCCGGTTTTCTTGCGTCTGATATATGCCTTGATATCAGCTTCCGTCTTATCCCTATCTGGGATTAACACTGTATTATGTACCTCTCCATCATGCGATATGATCCCGTCCCGTACCTGGAAAGTCAGGTTTAAACCCTCTCCATGGTTGCTGATGTTATCCACAATATGCAGACTTTGGATATTATGATGAAAATATCCCAGTCCGTGCCTTTGACAGCATACACTCAAAGCTTCCTCTCCATCATGCCCAAAGGGTGTATGCCCCAGGTCATGACCCAGAGCGATCGCTTCGATCAGTTCCAGGTTTAAGCCCAGAAATTTGCCTATTGACCGGCTGATCTGAGATACATAGGTGGTATGCAGGCTCCGGTTGGTCATCTCTTCATCTATGAGATTCGTAAAGGAAAATACCTGAGTCTTACCCTGATAACGCCGGTAGGCTCCACTATATAATATCCTGTCCCGGTCTCTGGCAAATTCCGATCGCACTGAGTGATGAATATCTGTTCTTATCCGCTTCGCTGAACTGTCCCGACAGGCATATTGCGAATAATACTTCTCGTCTTCGCAGATCTTTTGCTTATATATCTCACTGAATTTCTCTAAATCCATGCTCACTCCCTGGTTACTGATACTGCTGCAGTTTCTTATATGTGATATACACCGGCTTATTGCCTTCCCGCAGCTTCTTTTCTTCAAAATATGTTACTATATGACCATGACGAGGAATTTCACTGCAACCGCCATAGATTGGCATAAAATCTTTTCGCTCCCGAAAATGCTGCAAAATCCATTCCGCATATTCCCTGTGGTCCGTCTGTATCTCCACCACTCCCCGGTAATCAAGTATCTTGTAAAGGACATCTATAAATGCCTGCTGGATCAAACGCCGACTGAAATGTCTTCGCTTGGGCCACGGATCAGGATGTATGATAAAAACTTTCCTGATTGACCCTTCCGGGATTATATTCATCACCTTCTCATCTACATAAAGATCCAGTACCCGCACATTCGAATGCCTCTCCGGTTGCAGTTGACGCAAGGTAAAATCTATCCTTTCTTTATTTACATCTATTCCCAGATAATTCCGCTTCCAGTCTAATAGTGATTGTCCCACCAGAAATTCTCCCCTGCCTATTCCAATCTCCATCACCACCGGATTTTTGTTCCCAAAAATCTGACTGAAATCTAACTGCCTGCCTGCTTCTACATCTATCTGGAATATCTGCCGCTTCTCTGATATTTCCCCGAGTATTTCCTCATTCTTTAATCTATGGCTCATTATTCTCTCAGTTTTCTTCTATCAATGCTCTATACCGGATCAATATGGATGGTCGCTTCCATCAGCATTCGCTCTCTGATCAGTTTCTCCATCTTGATCAGGATATCGTGCCCATATCCTATCTCCCAGTTACGGGGCATTCGCACATGAAATGTTAATTCCTTGTGTTCTCCATACTGATGCACATGAAAATGATGAGGATATAATTGTATATCATTTTCTTTCGCTACTTCTTCACAGAGAGCAAGAAGCTCAGCAGTCAAGCTGGCATCAGCACTTCTGCCCAGCAGCCTGTCTGCCGATTTAAAAAATATTCTGTAGGCTGTGTAACCTATTAATATCGCCACTATACAGCTCAATACAGCATCCATCCACCAGTATCTGCCTCCTGCTAATATTCCAGCCAGCACTATCACAGATGATAAGGCATCACTCCGATGATGATGTCCATCCGCCTCCAAACTCGGTAAATTATGCTTTCGTCCCAGTATAAATGCTAATTGTGCCAGTAATTCCTTGCTTACGATTGAGATAATGGTCACTATTATCGCCAGACTTCCATAATTCGCTTTATCATGGTGTTGAAATCTAATCATTGCTTCCCTGATGAATTCCACACTCACAATCGCCAGTAACACACCAATCAGCATGGATGCTATCAATTCTGCCCTGCCATGACCATAAGGATGCTCTTCATCTGGCGGCTTATTCGATATCCGCGCACAGATCAACACTATCACGGATGTGATCGAGTCCGATAAAGTATGCCAGGCATCAGCAATCAAGGCTAAAGATAAACTTACTGTTCCCGCCCAGAATTTTAAGCCGAATAATAATACGTTAAATATTATTGAAACCCAGCCCTCAATACCGGCTGCTTTTACTCTGCTTTTTAATGCTCCTGCCCGACAACCTCTATTTCTGCCAACCATATTTTCCTGCCATAATCATATAATTTACCCCACCAGGCACTTCCCGCACTTAAATACACCTAATCGCTCTTTATTAATAATTCCCCCTACCAGTCAATAAAAAATATTCTCACCCCTGCCTCTCTCCTCTCAAGACTGTTCAGTTTTTATTATGTATTTTTCCCCGATAAGTGATATATTTGAATAGCCCTAGGTTGTAACAAAGTGACTACCTGAGGTTTGATTATCTCCACCACTCTCCCTAAATACTGGGGCACAGCCGGTGTTTGGGGAGAGGGTGTAGGAGGGAGGGTACAATTTCCCCCAGGTAGTCGAAATACGACAACCTGGGGCTATTATAGTATATCCCTGTCAGAGAAAAAAGTCAATTCATCTCTAATTAACCCATCTTTACCATTTTATTTTTGAAAACACGATCCCATAGGCATTTGAC
>CAZAHZ010000143.1:0-8830 GCA_964485055.1 uncultured Candidatus Cloacimonadota bacterium | reverse complement strand
TAGCTGGGAGCCTGGAGCACTAAGAGGATCATTTCATCAATTGCAGATACTCAAGGAAAATTATCCTGAGGTGAAAACGCTTATCTCAATCGGCGGCTGGACATGGTCAACTTACTTTTCTCTGGTGGCAGCTACAGAAGATTCAAGGCAGAATTTTGCTGCTTCCTGTGTGGAATTCATCCAGGAATATGAATTTGACGGTGTGGATATAGACTGGGAATATCCTGTAGCTGGTGGATTAGCAGGAAATTATTACAGTCCGGACGATACAGAAAATTTTGTCCTTCTTCTGGCAGAGATGCGAAACCAGCTTGATGCTGCAGGGGACTATTTATTGACTGTGGCGACTCCTGCGGGTCCTGAGAAGATAGCGAACCACGATCTGGCAGGCATGGAGCCATATTTAGACTGGTTCAATATAATGACCTATGATTTTCATGGACCGTGGGGTGGAGAGGCGGATGCCGTGACAGGGCATCTGGCAGCTTTGTACAGCCAGACAGATGACCCTCTGCCAGAACCATATCATAGTGCTTATAACTGCGAGGCAGCAGTGCAGGCATACCTGGTTGCAGGTATTGCGGGAGATAAGCTTCAGATGGGTATTCCCATGTATGGTCGAGGTTTTGGTGGGGTTGAGAATATCAATAATGGTTTATACCAGGAGTGGACGAATTGTCCCTGGATTGGCACCTGGGAGAATGGCGTCTGGGATTATGATGATCTCAGGCAGAATTATATCGGAATTAACGGTTATGACTATTTCTGGGATGAGGAAGGGCAGGTGCCCTGGTTATATAATGCCGGAACGCAGGTGATGATCAGCTTTGACGATACTCTGGCAGTGGCAGGGAAGTCAGAATATATAATGGATACCGGACTGGCAGGAGCAATGTTCTGGGAATTCAGCGGAGACCGTAATGAGGAACTATTAGATGCTATTTATGAAGTATTTTCCGCTTCGCCAGGATTTGGTGATATTGATGAAGATGGGGAAGTGACGGCTTATGATGCGTCTCTGGTCTTACAATATATTGTGGGATTTGATCCATTACCGGAATTAGACCCGATACCTTGGGAAGAAGAACGGATAATCAGGGCTGATGTGGATGGCAATGGCGAGATTGGGGCTTTTGATTCGGCATTGATCCTGCGTTATACGGTTGGTATGATTGATCATTTCCCGGTAGAAGAATAATTGGAACTGCAAAAATTATACGATCAATTACTGGCAAAATATGGTCAGCAGGGCTGGTGGCCCCTCTTATGTGACGAAGCAAATGGAGAGCGTTATACATGCTACCATCCTGGAAATTATGATCTACCCCAAATTGCTGATGAAAAATTGGAAATCTGCATTGGTGCCATATTGACTCAGAATACCAACTGGTTGAATGTGGAGAAAGCCTTATATAATCTCAGAAAGAATGAATTGATCTCTGTAAAGGGATTATTGAATACCAGTCAGGAACATTTAGCAGAATTGATCAAACCAAGCGGATATTACAATCAGAAAGCAAGAAAGCTGAAAGAATACTGCCTGTTTTACCAGGAAACAGGCGGTAGAAAGCCGGAACGATCTGAATTATTATCCATCTGGGGAATAGGAAGAGAGACTGCAGATTCGATGCTTCTTTACGCTTATAGCGAACCTGTGATGGTGATAGATACCTATACAAGGCGGGTATTCCGGCAAGCGGGATATTCTTTCTGCGATTTACCGTATGATAAACTTCGAGAGCTATGCGAGCAGCAGTTGACAAGGGACTATAGAATTTATCAGGAATTTCACGCTTTACTTGTACAAGCTGGAAAAGAAATGGGAAAAAAACCGAAGATCAGGGATTAGTAATAATACCGGGTTTATAACCATCAAGTGTAGCACGGAAGCTGCCGAAAATTACTTTACTTTCGAGGAGGACAGGGATTTTGTTCTCATCAGCCGTGAGATAAATAAAGATGTCCCCACTTTGCTTGAAGATAGAATCCGTGTCTCGTAACTGGGGTTCCAGTTGATAACAATCAATTTTCCCGAAGATGGTATCCATTTTCTTTATTTTATGGATGACGATATTGACTGTGGTGATCCTGCCATCTTCAGTGACAGTAGTTCGCAAGGTGTCACCAACAGCAAATTCAAGAGTACGAACATGGAAGAAAGTTGTAAAAATGTCTTGAGAAGGGACAGGAATACGATACTTGGTTTCTGTCCATTCTTTAGCGTTTTTATCCTTCTTCATGTACATGCAGTAACCAAGTTCAGAATAATATAAATTGACCCGGTTTTGACGATAACTGCCTTCGCTGAGTCTTTTATGATAACGGTAAGTCTGAAAATTATCCTGAGCAAATTCTATTTCAATCAGGTCACGGACTTTATAAAGATTATCAAAGAAACGGGTTGTCTTTGCCTGCGAAGTTACTTTGAATATTGGAATTGTATCATTTCTGGTGTCTGCAGTAACTGTCATTTTCACGCTTCCGGCAGTAATGATGCCATAGCTGATGGTAAAATTGAGTTCTTCACCGGCTGAAAAACGGGCATAACAAAACCAGGTGCAGAACAAAAGTAGAGCGACACATATTTTTTTCATTAAAAAGCCTCAAAAGATATAATTTTAATTTCATAACCATCTCTGCTCCAGGCAAAATCACAACGCAATGTAAGCCTTTCGGAAGGCAGCAGAATATACCGAATACCAAACCCGGCACTGAATCTCTGGTTGTCAATATTAATCCGGTTGAATGCTTGAAAAGACTGACCGGATTCTATAAAAAAAGCAAACCCAAATTTCATCCAGGGTTTATCATCGAAAGGAAAGATTCTATCTTCAATTCTGCTGAGGAAGTAATGATCATTAACATACACTTTATCATCTAATCCTCGCATTTCATTGCCAAGGTCTGGCAGTTTTTCAAAAGGTGGATTACCATTAACTGAATTCAATAAAACCTGAGCTGCCAAGGTCTGCTTATCCGAGATAGCTAAATATTTACGAAGATCGCAAGTAAATGTGCGAAAGCTATAGTCGCTGCCGAGTGATTTATGATAGAATTTAGTGGAGATAGCAAAATTGCTGCCTTGAGTGGGAAAGAAATTATTATCAGTTGTCTGGCGTTCGAGCTTGATCTCTGCCCCGGAAAGGAAATAATCCTCGAATCCTGCAACATTATAACCAAGTAGAGTATTATCAGCTTCGGATTTAGTGATCATACTCTTTTCCAGATAAGCAGAAACTGCTAATATAAATATTTCCTGGAAATGATATTCAAAGTAAGGATAAAATTCATAAAACTGCCGAGTATAATTTTCTTCTATTTCAGGTTTCTTTTGATTCCCAATTCCATAATACGTTGTGGGCCAGTTATAATACCTGAGCGGAATACCAATAGCATATTTGCCCTTAGCCATATTCAGTTTATTACGGATCAGGAAGCGGAGCTGATGCTTGAAACTGATACTCAGATTAAGTTCCATAGACGAAGGTTTATAATTTTCAGGTAGATTTTCCGGACGGTAAGTATAAAGTGCATATCCTCCCAGAAAAATACTGGTCTCATTTGAATAGGCGCCAAAGGGATAAAAGGCAACAGACTTTTTATCCTCAGATCGCAGAAAAAGAAAGAGGTTCACAAAAATCAGACAGAAGATCAGTTTTTTATAATTTGCCACCGGTTATATAGAACTCCTCTCCCGTGATATACCGGTTGTCTTCAGAAATTAGAAACCAGGCTAATCCACAGACATCTTCAAATGAAGCACAACGCCGGAGAGGAATTTCCTGAACTTTTTCACGATAGTATTCTTCCCGGAACTTACGGTAGCTTTCTGAGAAATGACTTTCATCAATCTTAATGGGTCCTGGTGAGATAGTATTGATAAAAATATTGTATTTTGCTTCTTCAGCAGCGAGACTGCGGCTGATATTGGCGATAGCAGCCTTGGAAGCACTGTATGCCGAACCTCGTGGCAGCCCTATCCTGGTAACATTGCTGCCCAGCAGAACAATCTTTCCATAATTTTGACGCCGGAAGTGCGGAAGAACAGCTTGCAGTATCCTGAAAGTTCCATTTATATTGACATCAATGATCTTTTCCCAGATCTCAGCTTTGCTGTCGGATAAAGGCTGGAAATCGCTGGAGCGTGCTGTTGAACAATGAAATAGAGCTTGGGGCTGCCAGCCTGTGGAGTTAATTATCCTGTCAAATTCTGGTCTGAGATCAATCGGATCAGCAAAATTCGTTTTGATCAACCTGACACTTTCAGGATATTCTTTTAAAAAGGGCAGCAATCTCTCATCATTAGCGTGATAGTAGAGAATAATCTTATAACCATTTTGCAAAGCCTGCTGGTTGAAATACGAAGCCAGGTTGCCATTGGCTCCTGTGACAACAATCGCTTTTTGTTCATTCATAATTATTGCATGGAGGGATAGATAAAATCAAGGATTTGAAGAGATACGGCGAATTTATCACCCATCAATTCGATTTCATTATCAGGCGAAATATAAGTGCAGGACGTGATATCCGAACCGGCAATTTTCAGATCATTAGCGACTATAAAATCGAGTTCCTTATGCTCAAGCTTTATTCTGGCATATTCAACTATTTTTTCACTTTCAGCGGCAAATCCACAGATCAATTGACCAGTTTTTCTAACCTTAACCAGTTCAGAAATTATATCCGGCGTTCTGATCAGTTCCAGCGGTAGTGAATCACCTTTTTTTATCTTCTGTTCTCTGAATACTGATGGTTTGTAATCACTGACGGCAGCATTCATCAGAAGCAGATCAGAGTCCGGAAATTCCTGCCTGCAGGCAGAAAGCATCTCATCAGCAGTGTAGGCTCTGATAGTTTTGATATATTCCGGTATGGTTTCCGTTACAGCAGCAGCGATCAGAGTAACCTGAGCACCCAGAATATGAGCAGCACGAGCCAGGGCAATTCCCATTTTCCCTGAAGAATGATTGGAAATAAAACGCATGGGATCAATATTTTCCCGGCAGGCTCCCGCTGTGATCAGCACTTTTTTATTCTGCCAGTAACGCGTATGCTGCAAAAAAGTGATGATATGATAAATTATCTCCTGGTTTTCAGGATATCTGCCCTTACCGCTGTAACCGCAGGCAAGCTTACCATGTTCCGGCTCCATAAAAAAATAGCCTCTTTGCTGTAAAAGCTGGATATTAGCTACTGTAGCTGCATTTTTATACATATTGATATTCATGGCTGGCACAAAAAGAATAGGGGTGTGGACAGCCAGAATAGTCGAACTAAGCAGATCATCGGCTATACCGTGAGCAGCCTTGGCTATCGCATCAGCAGTTGCCGGAGCGATCACCAGTATGTCTGCCCAGTCTGCCAGTTGAATATGCGGTATAGGGATATCGGAATTCCAGAGCGAAGAATGAACTTTATTTTGAGAGATAACTTCAAAGGTGAGTTCCGTAACAAATCTGCTGGCGTTTTCCGTGAAGATGATGCGGGTCTCGGCTCCTCTTTTCTTGAGCAGGCTGCATAACTCAATTGCTTTATAGGCAGCAATACCGCCACTTATAGCTAATAATATCTTTTTATTTTCTAACATTTCTTTTCTTCCTAATTAAATATTCCGGGATGATAAACTTCCACGGTTATTACGCCAAGGTCATCTATATTGTGCAATATTCGTGTAATCTTAGTCAAAACTTTTAAAAAACGCTCTTTTTGTCCGGGCTCCAGATCAATAGTCGTGATCTTGCTGGCAACTTCTTCGCCATCTTTATTATAAACTCTGATCAAGACCCCTTTTTCGTGAAAGGAGATTTTTGAACGGTTATAAGCCTCGAAGGTGACGTCTATATTAGCCTGCGTGGCTTCCTGCACTTCGATATTGGAAAATTCTATATATTTATCCTGAGCTGCATGTCCACAACGACCGATCAATAAGCCTCCGATGGCTGCAATCAGCAAAACCATCGGCACCCAGGAGGGTACAGGAAATTTACGGTTTATATCAATACGATCAACGCTTTTCATTATTTCTTCCTCCCGTATCCAAATAATCTGATCGGCTTGTTAGTCAAGAAAAAAGAATTGTGGAATGTAGTTAAAATACAATAATTTTCACCACGAACCACACTAACCACACGAAAAAGAGAGTTGAAGAATATTTTACTTCTATTACATTCTTATTATATTTCTATTTTCATAACTAATTTTTGCCAAGCAATCACTCATTATATTTTAGAGAAACAACCTCCATAGAGGATATCCACTATGTGCTTAAGCTGTAGTCGTTGATGCAGATGACACTTAACACTTAACTCTTAACTTTTCACTATTCACTAATTCCACAAACATATCCCACAAAGGCTTATCAATCGTATCCTTTAATTCCTCTGCATCCTTTCCCTCAGCATATTCCAGTAAAAAAAATCAAAATATTTTCTTGCTTCAGGATGAATATATTCCCCAAGATTACTCACATAAAGCTGGATATTTTCCAGATGGTTCTCCTGATCTTTATGGGTCTGTATAGCCATAACAGTGTATTTACTCAATTCCTCAATAAAAGCTCCTTCTTGCTGCATCTCATCCTGAACATCCTCAACCAGTTTCTTATATTCAGGTGACAATTTCTCAAAATAGTCCTTAACATCACCTTCTTTAATTATAACTTCCAGAAATTCAAAATATTGCTTCATCTCCACATCTTCAGTTCCCAGTGCTTTATAAATATTACTCAAAGCGTTACTCACCTCAGTCTCATTCCCTGCTAATACTTTGGAAGACATCAACTTGACTATATATTCGATAGAATTTTTAATTGAAATAGTACTGGGATGTTCTTCTCCCCAGACAATCTTAGCAATGGGTAATGCTTTATGAAAATAATCTCATGCCAGATCATATTCTTTCATCTCAAAAAACAATGTTCCAAGATTATTATATCTCGTAGCAACCATCGGGTGCTTTTCTCCAAAGTTTTCTATATCTGATTTCAGTGCCAGTTCCAGTAAGTCGCGAGCTTTGGCATATTCTCCCATTTCTCTATACACATTGGCAAGGTTAGATTGACGAACTGCCACTGTCGGATGTTTTTCTCCAAAGTTCTCCATATCTGATTTCAGTGCCAGTTCCAGTAAATCTCGTGCATTAATATATTCTCCCAAACATCCATATATATTGGCAAGGTTAGATTGAATCGTAGCAATATTCACGTGATTATCTCCAAATATCTCTCCTGCTACGCTAAGAACCTGTTCCATATAATCTCTGGCTTCCATATATTTTCCCAGATCCTTATAATCTTCCCCTAATGCTGCTACAATTAAATACTTTAATTCCTTGTTTTCAATCCTCTCAGCAATATCCAAAGCTTTAGTGTTTATTTCAAGTGCTTCAGAATATTTTCCCTGATAACTTAGCAGATATGCTGCAGCTTTCATTATATATCCCATCAATTCATTATTACAATGAATATTCTCAATTACATTAAGGCAGAAGGGAATAATGACAAACTTCTCTACCGGATTATCTTTGCTCTCGTCAATAGTACTGATATTTACTAAACTAATAATGTAATCCTCATAGAATTCGTAATCAGGAGGATATTCCTTTAATACAAGCTGTCTGATGATCTCATGCATTTTATAAAAAATTTCAGCTTTCTCTATCCAACCCAGTTTCATTAATTTATTAAGTTTAAAATGAAATTCTTCCTTATTCTCTTCTTCATTTTGCAATAAGATGTCCAAATACTCAAGATCATAAAAAACCTGACGAGCATTTGAATAATGATGAAGTTGATTATTATTATCCGATCCAGAAACGTATAACGGCGTGCTGGAATGCTACCACCCCGGAATTTAAGAAGGTATGGGAGAAATTACATTTCAGGTGGTTTGGTGATAATTACATGAAGGAAGAGGAGATTATAAAACCCCTTAATCTTTTTAGTAGAGTTGTGTTTCATGGAGGTGTGATACTGGGATGTGAACTGGAAAATCTATCGCCTGATAACTGGCTGCAGTGTGTGATTACTCTGCGTGATCTGCTGGATACGATGGATATGATCTATTATGGTTTGTCAGATGAAGAATTGAGTGTAAAAATATTTGAACACTCAGCCGAAGAAGACAACGAAGATTGCGAAGAAGATGACACAGTGATTATGATAAGAATTAAAGATGGAGTGGCGACATATACAGAAAGAAGTAAAGATGACCTAAAAGATAAATGAAATGTAATAACCTTTAGCCGCGAACAAACCGAACAAACGCGAACTAATGTAAAAGAGTTCATGACTTTTTTAGGTGGAAAATGAGTATTTACGGTTTAGTGCTATTGCTGAAGTAACTTGGAGGATATGGTTTAAGATCATTATTTATCATGAGGATTTTGAAAAATGCTTTATCAATGTCATTAAAAAGCGTAATTTGTTAAAGAAGGTGGCATGATGTTGAACAGTCTCCAAGAGAAAATGAATTTACACCCAAAAAATAAAACTTGACAAAAAAAATATTCGTTGACTACTTTATTTAGGATCTATAATAAAACAAAAGAAAAATAGGAGGATTTTATGTTAAAAGTAGAAGATGGTAAAATTATTAATAAAGATGAGATATTACAAGTTGTTGAAGGTTTTTTAAGTGATAAAATTTTTACAAAGCTTCCGAAATTTGCTAGAAAAAAGATAATTGAAGAACTAAATTCCTTAAAACAGATAGTATTACAATCTCGATTACCCAAAATTGCAATTATTGGAAGAACACAATCGGGTAAATCATCTTTAATAAAAATGACTATCCGAATGTCTCCGTAAAACTTGACAATAATATTAAAAAGG
>CAZAHZ010000142.1:0-8854 GCA_964485055.1 uncultured Candidatus Cloacimonadota bacterium | reverse complement strand
AAGCCCGGACAAACATCCGGGCTTCATATCTCTAAGCACGCGATAGCGTGCTCCCCATTCAAAATTCAAAACTAAAAATTCTAAATTACTTCACTATCCCCAACCACGCCTGCACGTGCGGGCTGACCGCAACTATCAGTCCGGCAAAGACGATAGACACCATGCTCATCAGCTTGATCAGGATATTGATAGAAGGCCCAGTGGTATCTTTAAAGGGGTCACCGACAGTGTCACCGGTAACGCAGGCTTTATGGGCATCAGAGCCTTTTCCGCCTTTCTGTCCGGTTTCGATATATTTTTTGGCATTATCCCAGGCACCACCGGCATTATTCATCATGCACGCCAGGGCAAAACCAGATACCAGTCCGCCGGTCAGCACGCCTAACACTCCTGCCACACCTAAAATCAGTCCGACTACGACTGGAGTGAAAATGCCCACCATTGCCGGGGCTACCATTTCTTTCTGAGCACCAACTGTGGAGATCATCACGCATCTTTTATAATCAGGGGTTCCAGTACCTTCCAGGATGCCTGGAATTTCTCTGAACTGTCTTCTCACTTCGCCTACCATAGTTCCGGCAGCACGTCCCACAGCCCGCATCGTCATTGATGAGAAAAGGAAAACAGCCATAGTCCCGAAGATAATTCCCACTAAGAATCCAGGATTCATCAGATTAATATCATAATAGGCAATAAAATTTGCTATAGAAGCTGTTGCCACTGGCACAGTTTCACTTATTTTATCGGTGTAATTGATTACCAGATTGGGTATTTCCTGTAAATGTAAACCATTTCTGATCTCTTCCAGATAGGCAGCCATCAGAGCCATTGCCGTAAGGGCAGCACTGCCGATAGCAAAGCCTTTTCCGGTAGCAGCAGTAGTGTTTCCCACAGAGTCCAGAGAGTCAGTTTTCTTACGCACATCAGCGGGAAGTCCAGCCATTTCTGCATTACCGCCCGCATTATCGGCGATAGGTCCAAAGGCATCTGTTGCCAATGTCACGCCCAAAGTTGCCAGCATGCCCACAGCACCAAAGCCGATGCCATAAAGTCCAAATTCTATACCCTGCGAGAAGCCACCACTAATAGTGAAAGCAGAAATAATGGCAACACCAATGATTACCAGCGGTAAAGCGGCACTTTCCAGTCCCACGGCAATACCTTCGATAATCACTGTCGCTGGTCCATATTCAGATTGTTCCACGATTCGCTTCGTGGGTTTATAATGATCAGAAGTATAGCGTTCCGTGAAAAAGCCGATCAATATTCCGGCTGCCAGTCCAATCACAACAGAGATAAAAATGCCAGTAGTATTTACAACTTCTGAGGGAAGGATATATTTAGTTACAAAGAAAGCAGCAATCACGATCAATACAGAGCTGCCATAAACGCTTTTATTAAGTGCAGCCATCAATTCTTTAGGTCCGGCACTTTCTTTGGTGCGAACCAAAAAGATACCAATGATAGAAAGAATAATACCGATACCGGCTAATATCATCGGTGCAGTCACCATTTGAATAGCCATATCTGGCATTACTAAAGGATTAGCCTGTTTTGCCTGCAAAAAGGCAGACATACCCAACGCTGCCGTTGCCAGGATCGAGCCGCAATATGATTCATAAAGATCAGCACCCATGCCGGCTACATCACCCACATTATCACCCACATTATCAGCTATAGTTGCCGGATTACGCGGATCATCTTCCGGTATCCCTGCTTCCACTTTACCCACCAGGTCAGCTCCCACATCGGCTGCCTTGGTGTAGATACCGCCACCCAGCCGTGCGAACAGCGCCTGCGTGGAAGCTCCCATACCAAAGGAAAGCATGATCACTGTGATAATATGCAGGTCCATACCCACTTTATTCAAAATAAAAAACCAGGCTGAGATATCAATCAATGCCAGTCCCACAACCACCAGTCCCATCACGGCACCAGCCCGAAAGGCGATCTGCAGACCCTTGTTCAAACTCGTTCGGCAGGCTGCTGTTGTCCGGTTCGATGCCATTGTCGCAGTATTCATCCCGATATATCCAGCCAGTCCGCTGAAAAATCCGCCCGTTAAAAATGCTAAAGGAACCAGCCAGTGCAGTACATGTAAAAGATGTGCCATCAAATTAAAAACGATAAATGCGATGACAAAAAAGATACTTACTGCTTTATACTGCTGCTTGAGATAGGCAAATGCACCCTCGCGGACATAACCCGCTATCTCCTGCATCCGCTCCGTACCCGGATCCTGTTTCTTCACATTTAGAAAAAAATACCGGGCAAATAATAAAGCCAATACAGCTCCTGCCGGAGCTATATACCACATTAACGGAATACCCATTAATCCTCCTGTCTTCTTATATTTAAATTTATCCAAATTTTCGTTCAACTAATTTATTACACCTTCTACTGTCAAGAATTCAAAATTATCTCACTTTATTTCGCCTTCTTAAACCCACAACTCAACCCAATCAAACAATAAAATATCAGATTGGATTGAGTTGTGGGTTCAGGAAGGTGCAGTAAGTGAACAAAGTGGACAGAGTAAACGGAGTAAACTTAGTGAGGTGGGTAGTCGGGATTTGTGTGTAAAATCTTTTTGACAGGTGAGATTATCTGTTTAAGTTAAATTATGAATAAGGAGGTTATTATGGCTGCAGCAGGCAGAGATACTCTGGCAGAAAAAAGGAAAGTCAATGCGTCATCCGGCGTTGACAGGTTTTAATCTCTTTAACAGCGAATATAAGAAAAAGATTTTAGCCACAGATTACACCATCCTTCGCATTCCCCCGACGCTGAAGCTATGGAGGACAGGAAGGCTACGGCATGGCAGGCAGATTTGCACGGATAATGTAATGTAAAGATGTTTTAACCGTGAATGCCGCTAAATAACGCGAAAAATATATAGATAGCCTGCAGCTTCGACGGTGACTTTGGGAGTACATTATCCGTGATAATGTGTCGATCCGATAGGTGAGAAAAGACAATTGCACTACAAAGGTTTAGTAGAAATTTAATGTAAGATTATTTTTAACCACAGAAATCACTGGAATACACGAGGAAAAAAGTAATATGACTCAGGTGAGTGGATGTGTACCGCTGGTGTATTTCGCAAGTGGGACGCAGTGGACAGAAACAGCAACTGGCAATTTTGACTTTTCGTCCACTTTGTCCATTGGGTGGTGAAGTCGGGTTTTATATGGAACAAATTATGCTAAAAATGATAGTAATGGGAAGATTGGGTAGAGATATATATTGAAAAGTTTGGATAATTAGTATTTATGGGAGTGCTGTATGAAAAAGACATATTTTGTGATTATTTTGTTAGTTGTATGCTGGGGTCTTTGGAGTGAAACTCATATAGAAGGTGGTGCAGTCGATGGTTTTTGGGTTATTAGTGGTTCACCATATTATATTGATGGTGATATTTTTATCAATGATAGTGAGACTTTGACGATACAATCAGGGGTGGAAATAATTTTTAGTGATAATTATCAGTTGAATGTGTCTGGTCGGCTTCTGGCAGTGGGAACTTTAATGGATAGTATATCATGGTCAGTTGCCGATACGACTGGGTTCAGCAATATCGAAATACCTGATGGGGGCTGGGGTGGAATCAGGTTTGACTATCTATGTGATGACAATGAAATGTCTGAACTTGGCTATTGCCGTCTGGAATATGGTAAAGCAGTGGGAGAATTGGATATAGAGGTTACAGGTGGTGCAGTTTTCGTTGACAGTTGCTCTAATGTGGTGATATCAAATTGTACACTGATAAATAATACGGCAGTGTGGGGAGGAGCAATCGCCTGTGATAATGAGGCAAGCCCTACAATCAGCAATAATACTATAACTAATAATATAACTTACAATTTTACAAATCATAACGGCTGTGGAGCAGGGATATTTTGCAATAACGGTTCATGTCCCATAATTGAGGGTAACCTGATAGCGGACAATATATCTGATGATAATGGGGGTGGAATATGTGCCTTTTATGGTGCAGCCCCGCAGATATTGAACAATATCATCAGGGATAATACCACAGAAGAGGGTGGAGGAATAATCTTTGGAACCTCTGGTATGGGGACTATTTCGGGAAATATAATAACTGGTAATTCAGCGTCCTTTGATGGCGGAGGGCTATGTTTTTCGGGAGCGTTTGATGCTGTGGTAGAGAATAATTATCTGGCAGGTAACAGTTCTTTTTGGGGTGGTGGGATGTCATTTTTTAAATCATCAACAATTTCGGTAACTGATAATGTGATAGAGAATAATACGGCAACTATTGGTGGAGGAATAAGTGATACAGAGGAAAGCAATTTTGGAATCAATATATCGGGTAACAGCGTGCGGAATAATGAAGCCATTGCTTATGGTGGCGGGGTTTCGTGGTCTTGCAGCGGCTTAGAGATAGATAGTGCTAACCGGAATAGTGTATATGAGAATAATGCCATGTTAGGGGATGATCTATTTTTACCTTATTTTACTGAAGAGGTGTATCTTGATACCTTTACAGTGATGATTCCTACCAGTGCACATGTGAGTCCTGCCAATAGTTTGTCATTTGATATAATGAATTCTATTTATACACAGATAGATGCGGATATTTATGTGTCACCAGAAGGAGATGACGGCAATAGTGGATTAAGCGCAGAAGAGCCTTTTAGGACGATCAATCAGGCAATTCGCTTAATCTATCCGGGAGATGGGGAACTGACAATTCATTTGGGAGAAGGGATTTATGACAATCAGACAGATGGAGAGAATTTTCCGGTTATGGGAATAAACCACGTGAATATTGCTGGTGCAGGAGCAGAAGAGACAATCATTGATGCCGAGGGATGTAATTCAGCCTTTTATTATCAGGGAATAGAAGCAGCCAAGCTCAGTGATCTGACAGCTAAAAATACCAGTCCGGTAGATAATATGTATTACTGGGAGATTTATAGTAGTGCAATTTGCGCTCGGAATAGTAATTTGATATTGGAGAATTTGATATTGTGTGATAATGATGGAGGCACTGCTGGAGGTGGTTTAAACGTGCTGGATAGTTCTGAGTGCAACTTGGAGAATGTGAAAATCACGGGTAATATGGCAGAAATGTATGGTGGAGGCATCTATTGCGGGAGTGATTCCAAAGTGACCCTTAATAAATGTGAGGTGACAGGAAATCAGGTATTGGTTGAATGGAGTTCATCAGGACCGGCAATTTGCTGTGGGGATAGCTCAGAAGTAGTGGTTACTAATAGTACACTGGCAGATAATACATCTTTAGCTGGTGGCAGCATTTTTATTGCTGAAAATTGTACTTTGAGAATGGTGAATTCGATTTGCCGGAATGAAGTACTGCATGAAGTCTTTATTGAACAATATGCAGGATTTGATAATCCAGTGATGATTGCTTATTCAAATATAACCGCTGGGATAGAGGGCATTGCTGTACCCAATGGAGCGGTAGTGAACTGGGAGGAAGGTAATATTGATGCAGAGCCGGAGTTCGTTGATCCAGAGATTGGTGATTATGAGTTAGCTTTAGACTCACCTTGTGTGGATAGTGGGATAGACTGGCTGGAATGGAATGAGGAAGTGCTGGTTGATTTGGATGCAGATGATTATTATGGAATTGCCCCGGATATGGGGTGTTATGAGTATGGAATGAGTGATGTAGATGATGATGGGATTATTCCCGCAGATAATTATCTGATGAATTATCCTAATCCCTTTAATCCAGAGACAACAATTGCGTTTTATGTGCCGCAGGCAGGCAAAGTGGAATTAGGTGTGTATAACGTGAAGGGACAGAAAGTGAAAACGCTGATAAATGAAAAGTGCGAAGCAGGGGAGCAGCAGGTAATCTGGCAGGGAACGGACAGTGCTGGAAGGAAAGTGAGTACTGGAGTGTATTTTTTCCGGCTTGACATAGAGGGGCAGAGAAGACAATTGAGAAAGAGTGTATTGATGAAGTAAGGAGAAATGGTAGAGGTAGCGAAGCTGGCATCGGTTGGCATGGTCGTCATCTGCGCCCCACTTGGAAATACCCAGCGGTGCATATATGACTTATTTACAGAAATTATTTTAATTCAGGGGGTATGCCAGGTATAGGTAGCGAAGTTGTTGACAAATTGTTATTGAGGAAAATAAAAGACTGAGTTAAAGGAGAAATATAACAGGATATTAGAATTAGTACTTAATGGAGAAGTAATGAAACTAAAACTTTCAATTAAGACACTTCAGGAAGAAGCCAAAAGGTTTTCGGAGAAAGAATCCGGCTACAAAGAAACTTCGTTGTATGGTGTGACAGACGGTAAAGCCGTTGGAACATATTTTGAGCATAAATTTCAGTCATTTTTGCATAAAAAATATCAATATGTAGAAGGCAGCTCAGCAAAAGGGATAGATTTCCCAGAACTTATGATAGATATGAAGGTTACCAGTAAGCGTCAGCCGCAATCATCCTGACCTTATAAATCTGCGAGGCAAAAGATATACGGTTTAGGATACTCACTAATAATATTTGTATATGAAAAAACCGATGATCATATTGATAAAGCAGGGATATTGGAAATAATGGATATAGTATATATTGATGCCTCACGAACCGGAGATTATCAAACAACATCTGGATTAGTTGAAATTCTTAAGAACAATGGTAATAAGGATGACATTAAAGCTTTTTTTGAAGATCGTAATTTGCCGGTAGATGAGATTATGGCAGAGAAATTATCCTCTGAAGTATTAGTAAACACGCCAATAATTGGTTGTTTAACAATATCAAATGCTCTGCAGTGGAGATTGCAATACTCAAGGGCAATTTCATGGGCAGGTGAAGTAGCTGGTGTTAATAAGGTTAAATAGATGGAGAAGTCTCTTTCAATTAAAGAATTTGGTGACTTTCAAACACCGATAGCACTGGCAAAAGAAATTCTTTCAACAATAGATATTTTTGATAATTATGGAACAATCATTGAGCCAACATGTGGGCTTGGTTCTTTTTTACAGGCTTGCATTGACGAGGATATAGGTTTAGAAAGACTAAGTGGTTGGGAAATAAATACTGAATATGTGGCTAAAGCTAATCAAATTTTATCAAATAGCGATATTGAGCAGCATTCAATTGTTAAAGAGCAGGATTTTTTTAAGATAGACTGGCGAGAATTCAAGACACAAAATAAATGTCCAATTCTGTTCATTGGTAATCCTCCCTGGGTGACGAATTCAGGGCTTAGCAGGTTATTAAGCAGTAATCTTCCTGCCAAGCATAACATCCATAATTACTCAGGAATTGAGGCAATGACAGGTAAGAGCAATTTTGATATTTCAGAATGGATGATGATAAAACTAATAGATTTTATATCTGGGACTGGCTCAGCGATGGCTTTTCTAATAAAAACTTCAGTAGCCAGGAAGCTGTTTCAATATATAGTGAAGCAGAAGAAATTGGTTGATGGCATATCTATCAGGGAGATAGATGCCATGAAGTATTTCAATGTAAGTGTAGCTGCCTGTTTATTCAAAGTTCATGGTACGATTTCTCAGGTAAGTAAGTTTATTTGCCCTGTATATAAGAATTTGTATATAGAAATACCTGACAAAGTTATGGGAATTGTGAAAGGTAAAATCATATCTGATATGAATACTTACCAAGAATTTTCAGATTTAGATAGTGGTTCTGAGTTCCGGTGGCGGTCAGGAGTGAAACATGATGCTTCTAAGGTAATGGAATTTGATGTTTGTAGTAATGGGCTTAGGAATGGATATTTGGAAGAAGTGCATTTACCAATGGACTATCTGTATCCCATGTACAAGAGTTCCCAAATAGCAAAAGAAAATGTAGTTCTTCCAAATAAGTATATGCTAATAACGCAAAAGAAAACAGGAGCTTATACAAAATATATTGAAGTACTCTCGCCTATTACCTGGCAGTATTTATTGGCTCACTCTGATAAATTAGATAGCAGGAAAAGTTCAATATATAAAAATGCTCCAAGATTTGCCATCTTTGGAGTAGGAGATTATTCTTTTACCCCTTGGAAGGTGGTGATATCAGGATTATACAAGAATGTGAGATTCTCAAAGATTGGCATTTATAAAGGCAAACCAATTGTGGTTGATGATACCTGTTATATGCTTGGATTTGAGTATGAAGATCAGGCGGATTTTATTATGGAATTATTAAATTCCAAAGTATGTAGAAAATTTATTGAATCTCTGATATTTTTAGATAGTAAGCGACCAGTAACGTCTGCTTTATTGAATAGAATTAATACCAGAGAAATTGCCAGGAAATTTGGATTACTAAGTAAATATCAAGAACTGTTTCCAGAAGAAGGTTGTCAGTTATCATTTTTATAGGATTATTACACAAAAGAATCTCTGGTAGTTAGCTATCCTACATCCATTTCTTTTTCTTGAAATAATAGATCATGCCGGCTGTGATGGCAATGACGGTGAACCACCATAAGGGGTATGCCCATTTTATAGCGAGCTCAGGCATATACTGGAAATTCATGCCATAAACTCCGGCAACAAAGGTTAGCGGAATGAAAATAGCCGCGAAAATGGTGAGGACTTTCATCACCTGGTTCATACGGTTGCTGAGGCTGGAAAGGTAGATATCGAGCATACCGGAAATGATCTCTCGGTACGTTTCGATAGTATCCATCACCTGGATCGTGTTATCATGAAGGTCTCGAAGATAGGTTTGCAGTTCAGGGGTGATATACTCGAAATCTTCACGGTTCAGATTACTGATCACGGAGCGGAGATGCCAGACGGATTTACGGAGAAATAGGACGTCACTCTTGAGATGGTGAATAGTGGAGAGTATATCGTCAGAAGGATTTTTGATGAGTTCTTCTTC
>CAZAHZ010000141.1:0-8864 GCA_964485055.1 uncultured Candidatus Cloacimonadota bacterium | reverse complement strand
TTTAGAGTACTATCCATGCATGTGGCTGTTTCTCCAAAATCAGTAGAACGATATATAGCTGAAGGTTGTGTTGCGGTTGGTCCCTTGAAGTAAATTTCTCCCACAGCAGGACCGCGAGTTATGCCACCGTCGGCAAACATCATTGAACCTGTAATTGCTATAACTAGAGATAGTATAATAATTCTTTTCATCTTACCATCCTCCTTATTTTATTTCAAAAGAATCATTTTCTTTATTGGTGAATTTTCTAAGTTCAATTTATATAAATAGATTCCAGATGCAAATCCGCTACCATCCCACACTACGGAATTAATTTTACATTTTACATTTCTTGTCGAGCCGAAATTAGATGAAGGCTGATCAATTTCACATTCACTGGCGTCATTTCCCGATAAACTGTAAATTGTCGCCGTATTTCCCAATTCATTAACAGTAGAATTATTAATCAGGATTTCATCTTGTCCGTCATCATTAACATCACCAATATTACACATAAAATAGTAAACCAATGCTTCAGGGTAAAGCAAGGAAATATCAGATTCATGATCACTGCCTGGTCCTCCGTAATATATATTGATAATATCCAGATAAGTATTCCAGGATAGGATATCAATAAACTGATCTCCATTAATATCTACTGAATTTATGTAGCCTGGTTCCTCAAGATTATTCTGCTCGCATATTAATTCACCTGCCGGATTTATATAATAACTTCCCAATAAACCGTCTGGTCCGATGCCAATTATTACTTCATCAATGTTATCACCATTATAATCACCTGCCATCATACAGAATTCTCCCGCCCAGCAGTTTTCAACTAGAATATGATCACATACTGTATCCAGCTCGACTCCCCCCATATATACTTCAATTGACACAGGACCTTGTATAGATTCATATCTGCTCACAATTAAATCGTCATAGCCATCTCCATTTATATCACACACCGTTCTAAATTGCCCAAGTATTTCTCCAGCTAAACCCTGAATCTGAAAATCTGGTTCAGAATCTAATTCCTCTCCACCCAGAAAAATCTGAACCAGACCATTTCCCATAGGTTCTATACCCCTACCCCAAGTTAACAGATCGTTAAAATCATCTCCATTAAAATCATAACCTCCGTTATAAGCCTTGTAATTAAGACCATAAGCATCGTTGATATAATTTTCTCCTTCAAGGATCATTTCCGGTGCCAGGTCTATAGTATCTCCACCCAGACAGATATAAATATCACCCGGATCTGCCCAATCCGTTACTACCGAATAAACTATATCCTTATATCCATCTCCATTTAAATCTCCTCCCCAGGTAATACCGCCGCTGCCAAAAGGTACTTCAATGGCAAAATCATAAGCCGGATCTAATTCCGTAGCACCCATAAAAAACTGAAAACTATATGTTGCGCCTGGATTCCAGTGGATGTAATCATCATACCCGTCATTGTTTAAATCACTCCCAGCCCGATTGAAATTCTGGCATCGGAATGACAATCCCCAAAGATTTTCCCAGGTTCCGATTGCTTCCAACTCATCTTGCCCCGATAGTAGATAAATTGCAACTATAATGAAAATGATAAAAAATAATATTTCTTTTTTCACTCCCACCTCCAAGTATTTCATTTATCATGTCTTAATACATAATATATTTAAACCACAAAACCTATTCTTGTCAACAAATAAATATTAAACTCATACTATTTATTTGAGAGACTGTTCAACATCACGCTACCCCATGTAATAACTTGCGCTTTATAATATCAATAATATTGCATACTTTCAGATTTTCTTGACAAATGCGTGGCTAATAGATGTCTTAAAAAAAACATTTTAGATATAGCTTCATAAAATTCTCCTTTCAGTCTATCCGTCACGTAGTCTATCAATCAAAAGTTACTCTGCAGTGCAGGAATATTTTTTCGCCACAGAGATCAAAGATAACACAGAGAAATACGGATTACATTACATTTTCATTCATAATTTCTGCGTCATACAGAAGTCATTCTATTATTCTCGTTTTCTCACTTTCGTGGCATTAGCGTTTTCTTGATAAACCGTAGTCATCGAAGGCTATTCGCGGTAGAAGAATCTCTTCTTCTTATATTTATTATTTTTCCACATTATTTTTTATTAATTCCATACATCAGTTCCTCTATTATATTTCCCATTTCTCTCATTCAATATATTTATTTACCTGTTACAATATACCCATTTTTTCCTTTCTATCCGTCATCTCAGCACAATTAACTGAAATATAATACTTTATCTGCTATTTTAACCCTGATATATTTCCTGTGACCCCAGAGTGGCTTCCCTGTGGGTTACAAGTGTATCACTTATTATATTCACTTCATCTTATTTAATAATTGTTAATTAATATTATTATAACGTTTCTACATATTCAAAAAGAATTTCTACTCTTTCCAGGTTCCCGCCGGATCCTTCACAATATTATTACAGATTTCAAGCAGAAACGTCAATATTGAATAATTACCTTATTTTATCAAAGATGTGCACTTCATGAACCTGATAGAGATTTTTCTCTTTATAAATCAATTACTTGGATTGAACAGTCTCTTAACATTGAGATTGTTCAACGTCATGACACCCTATCTATCAACTTACACTTCATTTTATCGTAAATATCACACACTTTACTTTAGGCTATTTAGGAGAACATTGCTGTTTAGGAGTACATCGAGCGTTTCAATGTGAGAAAACGTTAGTTTTCTTCAGGCATTTTCCACCATGCTAAGACTGACATCAAAAAAAAGGTTGAATATCAAAATCTTTTCTCGCCTTCGGCTCGACGCATCAAGACGCTTGATGCACTCCTATACTCATCTAAGCTTTAGTCCGCTCTAAAAACTTTAAATATAATATTTCAACAACGAAAACCACCATAATACCATACTTATTATAAACTTAGATGCTTGATACATTTACAAAACAGGGAGATGCATGTTAGCAATTCTGTTCAGAAATTAAGGAAAATCCTTCCCTAATTGTCTGCCGATTATTTCCTGTCTCACGAGGTAAATATGATTTATCTGTTATTCTCAATGCTCTGCTCGGTGGTGATTGCCAATCTGCTCACCTGGTTCAATCGCGATCAGCGGAATGATATTTATTATATCTTTGCCGGAAATTATCTGATCGCCTCTCTGTTCAGTTGGAGCACAAATCATATCCCGCTTGCGTCGGCAGGTAAACTGGAATATGGACTTGGCATTCTCGCCGGTGTCTTTTTTCTGGCAAATTTTCTGATCTATCATAAGAATATCGTTACCAATGGGCAATCCCTTTCAGTCGGCATTATGCGGGTTTCGCTGATCATACCTACAATGCTTTCTATCTTTATTTTTGCCGAAACTCTCTTTTTCATCAAGTATCTGGCAATAGCAATTATCATCTTCGCCTTTATCCGCCTGAGTTTTTCCGGGCACATTCGCAAAATTCATCTCGCTGTTCTGCTTTTTTTTATTACAGGTTTCTCAGATTCATTTATGAAAATATATGACGAGTTTGGTCTCTCTGAACCAACGTTATACATTGCCATTTTGTTCTCTTCCGCTCTATGTTTCACTATCTTGATCATCATTTTCAAAAAAAGGAGCTTCAATTTACGCTCTATTCTACTTGGATTTCTGCTCGGTATTCCTAATCAATTGACAACAAAACTCTTTATGAAAAGTCTGACATCAGTTCCGGCTTCGATAGCATATCCATTAATGGCTTCCGGAGTGGTTTTATTTGCTTTAGTTACTGATGCCGGCATCTGGAAGCAGAAATTTGACCGTAAGGCAATTCTTGCCTATACGTTGCTTTTAGTAGGAATTGTAATATTGAATATTAAATGGTGAGGGATCAATGGGAACAGGTATTACTTTAATTGACATTATTTTAGCAGTCATCCTGATTGTTTTTGTAGTAGTTGCTATTATGATTGACAGCCGCAATGCCAGACGCAATCGCCTGTCTAAGCAGGATATCAGAGAAGAAATCAAGAAACTGGTCAAAATGAAGGCAAAGCCAAAAAAGAAAGGGAAATCTTAGAATTAAATAAAATGCCGGTTTTTTAGACCGGCATTTTTATTTTATTTGATCAAAAGCATCTTTCGTTGTTCAGACCTGACATCACTGTTTACCCGTGCCAGATAAATCCCCGAAGCCACCTTTTGCCCTGATTTATTATCTCCGCTCCAGCAGTAGATAAAACTGCCCTCTGCATTACGGCTCATTTTCACTTTCTGCACCAGTTCACCCTTGATATTATAAATTGATAATTCAGCTTCTCTGCTTTCGGGACTGTAAAATCTGATATAGGTTTCAGGATTAAAAGGATTGGGATAATTTACCAGAGCCGATTGAACGTTTATCATATCCTCGTTGTTGGCAGTAACCGGTGTGCCATAAAATCCCAGACGGATATCCCAGTTACCATCCACTCCCAGTATATCTTCTGCTTCCAGCCACTGACCCGAAACTTTGACCATATTGCCTTTTCCCGCCACTGCCGGTCCTTCATCCATCCAGCCGATAGCTCCGGTTTCCGTTACCACCTGATATGCCAGGGTTAAACCCTCTTCCCAGACTGCTTCCGGCAGAAAATCAGATTCTTCCAGCCAGTACTGAACCAGTTCGCCATTACTAAATCCCGTCAAATATTCTTCCAGCAGGATCAGCATCGGTTCTTCACTTTCCGGCGTTCCCTGAAAGAGGATCAATTCCATTGTCCCCTCTGTGCTGTCCATACCACAGGTAACACTCAATTCCCGCAAGTGACAATCAATATATGGAGCCAGGTCTTCCGCCTCAAACACGCTGGCAATAATGATGTCCATACTTGTAGCGGAACTTACCTGTTGTGTCGGTTCGCTGCACCAGGTCAGCGGATCATTAGCCGGATATTCTTCCAGCTCTATCTCCAGCTCTGTATGTGCCGTATCCACCAGTGCCTCACCCTCATAATAATAGTACCTGTTCAACATTGCTGTAACCGCATAATTCCCACTCGGCAATATATTAATACTGAAATCTCCGTTATCATCCGCTTCGGCTGTATATTCTGCCTGATTCTCATTTATCAGCGTTATCTGTGTTCCCGCCGGGCTAACTCCCTCTACATAGACTGTTCCTGTCAGATCTACAAATCCATGCAGATAGTCTATCACAGTTCGCAAGGTGATCTGAGCCGCATCTGTAGCATAACCCAGGTTCACTCCCGCACTTACGTGAATAAATCCAGAACCCAGGCAGGGATATTCATCTTCCGGGCTGCTGTGCATATCATGATACCACATCCCCAGATATGCCATATATTCACATAGAAATGCTCCGGGATTACCATTCCAGTCCACCCAGGCATTCAAAGGTGACTGCTCATCCACCGCTGCTTCTATCTCTGCTACAGGTATTGTGGCATGCCTTACAAAATTTGCCGGTACAGTATCATCCGGCGGACTTGGCGTCGGCTGATAGGGATATTCATAATCATTCACCCAACTGGACAGATTGCGGGCATTATACTCAATTTCCCATGGCCCTGCTCCTGCTCCATAACTGATTATAGCAATCGGATTATATGCTTCCACAGTTGCCCAGAAATCATCCCACGTCGCCTGATAATCCACTTCAAAATCTCGAGTCACGCGGTTAAATGCCGGGAAAAAGGCATATACATCATAATCGCTATCCTCCCAGTTATCTCCGATCCACCCATCAGGATTTAACTCATGATCATCACTGAATAGATAGATCATCTCGCTGGTCGGCGCCCAGTAACCCGTCATCATTATATTCCGTCTCCCCTGTAGCGGTATCAGTATAACCAGTATCAAAAATAATAAAACAACAATCCTTTTCATCTAACCTCCTTAAAAACCTATTTCTTCCTCTTCCCATCTCACGTCTCACTTCTCACGTCTCCCGTCTCACGTCTCACTTCTTCACTAATAAATCTTCGTCAACGCCTGAGAAATATTCAGCGAATTATCTCCAATATGCTCAAAGTGCTTCAGCAGATCCATATATAACAGCTCACTTCGTACATTCGCACCGTTCTGCAATCGCACCTGTGAAGCTTTTTTCAATTGGTCTCGACTGCGGTTTATTTTATTCTCCAGCTTAAATGCCAGTTCCAGCACCCGCTTTTCCATGTGCTTATTCATCCGCTCTTTATTCAAAGAAATAAATTCGATCACTAATTTACTAAAATCCAGTATCTCGATGTCGGCATTGGGATGCAGTATTAACTTACGGTCATAACGCCTCTGCAATAGATAAGTCAATTTCATGCAACTATCTCCGATATTCTCCAGCTCATTTATGATCCGCAACATTGCATTTACATTCATCAGCGAGGTTTCCGACAGATCCTCTTTGGTGCATTCCACCAGGTAACGCGTTATCTCTTCCTGCATCTGATCTGTCAATTCTTCCAGATCTGACATCTCTTCGATCAATGAACCCAGCTTCTTTTGCGGGTTCTGATATAAATCCAGAAATATATTGAACATCTTCTCCGTGATATCGGACATGGATTCTATCTCTCGCTTGGCTTTTAAGAGATTTAATTGTGCCGTATCCTGTACTCCCACGGATATATATTGCAGTTTATATGGCAATAATTGAGATTCCTGCCGTTCCGGTATCCATTTACTCACTATTTTGCCCAGATACTTGATCATTGGCAGGCATAGCATAGTATTTGTTAAATTAAATAAGGTATGAAATAGGGCTAATTTCAAGGGTAAATCGTGCATATCCAGCCTGTCCCAATGCGGATTTACCCAGTCCACCAGCAGCAGAAAATGCTTGAAAAGGATACTTATCCAGACCACTCCAAATAAATTGAATAAAAAATGTGCCCTCGCAGACCGCCTCGCATTGACTGATGTGCCCACTGCTGCCAGATTAGCCGTGATTGTCGTTCCAATATTCTCTCCCAGCACGATTGCACACGCCGTGGGATAATCTATCCAGCCCATAAATGCCATGGTCACCGTCACTGCCATCGCTGCTGAGGAGGACTGCACCACCACGGTCAATGATGTCCCCACCATTATAAAGATCAGAAATGACAAAAATCCCAGACCCGTATAATTATTCAAAAATTCCAGTGCCTGAGGATTGTTCTGAATATTCGGTACGGACTCCTTCAAAAAATTCAAACCCAGGAATAATAAGCCAAATCCTACCAGTATCTCTCCGTAATCCCGCTTCCTTTTGCTGCGGCTGAGGAAAAACGGAAATCCGATCCCGATCACCGGCAATGCCAAAGCTGCTATCTTGAACTTAAAGCCAAACAGCGATACTATCCAGGTGGTCACTGTTGTGCCGATATTGGCTCCCATGATCACACCAATTGCCTGGCTCAAAGTCAAAAGCGAGGCATTGGCAAAACTCACCACCATCACCGTGGTTGCCGATGACGACTGGATCATCGCAGTTATCATGAATCCCGTTATTACCGCAGTAAAACGGTTGCGTGCCATGTAGTTCAAGATAGATTGCAGCCTGTCTCCCGCTGCCTTCTGGATCCCGTCAGACATTATCCGCATACCATACAGGAACAATCCCAGCGATCCCAGTATCTGTAGTATTGTACCTATCATGTTATTCCTTTAGCTCATTATTTATTCTCATTCTGGTTCATATTCTGAAATTCAATTTTCCTGTCAAAACTATTATTCCCCGAAGCAAACTTACTCGACATATTGCTTGACCGATTATCATCTGTAACTTCCCTTGATTAATATCTTGATCAGATTTCTAAGAAAGGAGTGTTTATTTGTCTGAAATAATTTTTACGCACTGCGATTTTGATGGTGCTGCATCCGCTGCTCTCGTCAGTTACTGCCTCAAATCTGAGAGCTTTCAGTTTGCCACACCGGATAATATCTACAAACAGCCGGTCTCGGTTCATGACATTGTCTGCGATCTGCCATATATCAGTGGTTGCGGGCTGTGGTTTGATCATCACGCCTCAAATATCCAGGAAGTTGTTGACCGAGGTCTCAATCCCGCTAATCTTGATGGTGCCAACCGCATCGCTCCCAGTGCTGCCCAGGTGATCTTCGAATATTACGCCGATAAGATCAGCCTGCCGGATTATTTCGCTGAGCTGGTCAGATCTGCCAATATCGTTGATACCATGGATTATGGCTCTATTGAAGAATGGCTGGCGCCCACTCCTGCCAATATTATTAATGAGACCATTAATATCAACAGCGAATCCTATCCTGCCATGTCCAATCATCTTCAGTGGCTCACGCGCCACATGCGTGATATTCATCTTGATCTCATCGCCACATCGGACATCATCCGGGCTCGCTATGATCAAAAACTCATTTCTCGCCAGAATGACCTCGAATTCATCCGCAAGATCTATACCTTTATGCCCGAAGATGAGCAGCAGAAAATCGTCATGCTCGATTGCTCCAATCTTGCCTTTGCCCCCAAGTTCAATAAGACCATGGCTCTCGTCATCCAGCCCCACGCCCAATATATCCTGCTTATCGCCAATGAAGTATCTTTCGGCAGAAAAACCAATAACCTCAAAATCTCACTTGCCAAGAATTTCCTCACCCCTTCCGATAAAAAACTGGGTGTTTTCCTCGAAGAGCTTAATATCGGTGGTGGACATGATAATGCTGCCGGCGGTATCATCCGAGCCAATTCCAAAAATGAAAGACTAAAAAAACTCCACGACTTTCAACTCGATCTTCTTGATTTCATCAACACCTAAAAAACGAAATTCTTTTTTATTATCTTCTTCCGCGTGTTCTGTGTATTCCGTGGTTAAAAAAATATTAGAGTTCACTGTAAAAACCCCATAATCGGGATATATCAATTGACGTATTTTTT